>CALMIB010000090.1 GCA_937863945.1 uncultured Longilinea sp. | reverse complement strand
GGCACGAAGCGCTTCGTGCGCCGCATGTAATCCCGGTACTGCTCGCCAAACTATTCAATGCACCCGGCCTCATCCGCGCGGGCGGTGAAAACCAGCGCCAGCGTGGCTTCCGCGGCCAGCCCTGCGCCTGCCCAGCCCGGCGCCTTGAAAAACACGCCCCACGCCAGCAGCGGTGAACTATATATAGCGGGTGGCGGATGTAGGCATAGATGCCGGTCGTCACCAGCGCGGTGGTCTTCTCAAAGCCCAGCAGTTGCGGCTCGCCGGCGCGCTGGCGGTCCGGTTTGCCCTGCGCGACCAACGCGCGCACGCCAAAAGCCAGCGGCACCATGCAAACGATCAACAGGATCCACGAGATGAACTGGTGCCAGGATCCGGTGATGTAAACCAGGCGTTGAGGTTGAGCAGGATCAGCGCGAGGATGAATTCAAAGGCGGAGAAGCGGGAAAAGCCGTGCGAGTGCGGTTTGACCAGCGAGCGGCGGGAGAGGTAGACGATCCTGGCCGATGCCAGGATGAAGACAATGATTTTGAGGGTGTCGCTCCTGCGGTTGTAAAGTTTAGGCGGACGATTTGAAGGAGACTGGATCCATTGTACATCAAGCAGGGGCAGGTGTAGGGGCGATTCATGAATCGCCCTACAGGAACAGCAGATGTTGGCATAGGTGTAGGGGCGAGTCGGCGACTCGCCCCTACTTCAAATTTCTTCCACCTTCCAGCACGCCACAAAGTGCCCGGGTTCCACCTCCACCTCGGGCGGGCGCTGTTTGCATTTTTCAAACGCCAGCGGGCAGCGGCCGGCGTACACGCAGCCGTTCAGCGCGCCCAGCGGCGTGGCCTTCGTCTCCACGCTGATCTCCGTATCCCATTTGCGGTCCAGGCGCGGCACCGAGGCGATCAGCATCCGCGTGTACGGGTGCAGCGGCCGGTTGAAAATCTTTTCGGTGATGCCGCGCTCGGCCACGCAGCCGCGGTAGAGGATCACTGCCTGCTCGCTGATGTAGTTGGCCAGCGACAGGTCGTGCGTGATGAACAAAATCGACAGCCCGCGCGTCTTCAGGTCGGCCAGCAGGTTCAGCACGTCGATGCGCGTGGAAGCGTCCAGCATGCTGATGATCTCGTCCGCCACCAGGAATTTGATGTCCAGCAGCAGCGCGCGGGCGATGAGAAAGCGCTGCAACTGCCCGCCGCTCAACTGGTGCGGGTACTTGTGCAGCACGTGTTCGGGGTTCAGCCCGCCGTCCTTCAGCGCGGTTTCCACCTTTTCGGTCCAGGCGGCCGCGCTCACCTGCGGGTAAAACTCGTCGTGGATCACCTGGAAGATGCGGTCGGCCTTGAAAATGGGGTTATACGAGCTGAACGGGTCCTGGAAGACTCCCTGCACCTTGCGGTAATACTCCTTCAGCTCGCTGCCCTTCAGCGCGCCCACGTTCACGCCGTCCAGCTCGATCGTGCCGCGGGTGATGCCGATCAGCCGCAGAATCATCTTGCCGATGGTGCTCTTGCCGCTGCCGCTCTCGCCGATCAGCGAGACCACCTCGCCGTCGGGGATTTCAAAGCTCACGTCGTTGACCGCGTGCAGCTCCTTGCCGCCGAAGGTGCCGGTTTTGTAGATTTTGGATACGTGCTCGAATTTAAGCATCCGCGCTGCCCTCCTTCCAGCAGGCCACCGAATGGCCCGGCTCGATTTCGACGAAGGGCGGCACTTCGGCGCATTTTTCAAACGCCAGCGGGCAGCGCTCGCGGAAGCGGCAGCCCTGCGGCGGGTGCAACAGCAGCGGCGTCTTGCCGGGGATGCCGGTCAGGCGTTTTTCGCTGTAGCGCACGCCGATCTCCGGCAGCGCCGAGATGAGCATGCGCGTGTAGGGGTGGCGCGGGTTGCGGATGATGGTTTCGGTGCTGCCCTTTTCGGCCAGTTGCCCGGCGTACATGATCAGGATGCTGTCGGCGATCTGGTACAGGATGGAGATGTCGTGTGTGATGAAGATAACGCTGTTGCAGCAGTGCTGGTTGCGGAATTCGACCAGCATCTCGGCCACGGCCTTCTGGCTGGCCACGTCCAGCGCCGAGGTGATCTCGTCGGCGATGAGCAGTTCGGGGTCGAGCAGTGTGGAAAGCACCATCACCATGCGCTGCTTCATGCCGCCCGACAATTCGATCGGGTACAGGTTGAGCACTTCCTGCGGCAGCTTGACCATCTCCAGCCGGTCTTTCAGCGCCGCCATCACGGTCCTCACGTCGGCTTTTTTGGCGCGCAGCAGCTCCTCGGTCATCGGCCCGATCTTGCGGATCGGGTTGAGGGCGTTCATGGCGTACTGCGGGATGATCGAAATCTCGTTAAAGCGGTAGGCGTCCATCTTTTGCATGTCGGTCAGCGGCAGTTCCTGGCCGTTCAGCAGCACCCGCCCGCCGATGTGCGTCATGGGCGGCGAAAGGTGGATCAGGCTGTGCCCCAGGGTGGTCTTGCCGCAGCCCGATTCGCCCGCCAGCCCCATGATCTCGCCGTCGGCGAGCGTGAAGCTGGCGTTTTCCAGCGCGCGCACCTGTCCCTTCAGGGTCTGATAATACACGGTGAGGTTTTCAAC
The DNA here is from genome assembly GCA_937863945.1 of uncultured Longilinea sp. Lineage (GTDB taxonomy): Bacteria > Chloroflexota > Anaerolineae > Anaerolineales > Anaerolineaceae > Longilinea. Next base: position 9,791 of record CALMIB010000090.1, on the reverse strand, counting down.
CTGTAACATGTCACATCTCCCTGAGTTTGGGGTTGAAGACTTCGTCCAGCCCGACGTTCATGCTGTAGAGCGCGCCGACGATCAGCGTGATGGCCAGACCCGGCGGGACGAACCACCACCACATGCCAAATTGCAGCGCGCCCCACATCATCGAGTACTGCATGATCAGCCCCAGCGATATGGCGTTGGTGGGCCCCAGCCCGATGAAGTCGAGCGTGGCCGCGTTGAGGATGGCGCCGCCAAATTGAAGGATGAAGGTCATCACCAGGTATGACATCATGTTCGGGGCAATCTCGGAGAAGATGATCTTGAACGCGCTTTCGCCGCTCATGCGGGCCATATCCACGAAGTCGCGCGTGCGCAGCGAGAAGGTCTGCGCGCGAATGGCGCGGGCCGCCCACGGCCAGGCGGTCAGCCCGATCAGGATCGACTCCATCGCCAGGCTGCGCACCTGCAGGTAGGCGGCGATGATCAGCAGCACCGCCATGGTGGGGATGACCAGCACGATGTTGGTGAGCACGTTGATGATCTCATCCAGGATGCCGCCGCGGTAACCGGCCAGGAAGCCCAGCAGCATGCCCACCAGCGTGGCGATGCCGCCGCCCAGAATGGCGATCAAAAAGGTGGCGCGCAGGCCCATCACCACCTGGGTGAACACATCCTGCCCGAAGAAGGTGGTGCCCAGCCAGAATTTGGAGGAAGGCGGCACCGGCCCGGTGGGGTTGACGTAGTCGAAAGGCTCATAATCGGTCAGCAGCGGCCCGAAGGCAGCCAGCAGCACGAAGAACAGGATGACCCCCAGCCCGATTTGCAGCTTGCGGTTGCGCAGCGCGAAGTAAAGGAACTCGTTTTTCTGCTTGAGCGCTTTCATGCGGCCTCCCCGGTCATCCCGCGGCGGGTGCGCGGATCCACCAGCACGTAAACGATATCGATGACAAAGTTGGCCAGCAGCACGCCGATAATAATGAAGAGAAAGCAGCCCTGGATCAGGAAGTAATCCTGGTTCTGGATGGCAGCCAGCAGCAGGTAGCCGATGCCCGGGTAGGAGAAGACCACCTCAGTCACCAGCGCGCCGGCCACAATCACGCCCAGTTGCAGCGCCAGGCCGCTCAACTGCGGCAGCACGGCGTTGTTGAAGGCGTAGCGGCGGATGAGGCTGCGGGGCGCGCCGAGCGCCTCCAGGTAGTGCGAGTAGTCGGCTTCCAGTTCGTAGATGATCATATTGCGCATGCCGATCGCCCAGCCGCCGAATTGCACCATAAATAAGGAGAAGAACGGCAAAAACCAGTGCAGCAGCACGTCGCCGATGAATTTCCAGGATAGCGTGGGCGACAGCGAAAAGCTGTAGGCGCCCGCGATGGGGAAGACGTCCAGGATGATGCCGAAGAACCAGGCCAGCAAGATGCCCAGCCACATGTACGGCGTGGCGGTGAGGATGTAGCCGATGGGTGAAACCGTGTTATCCAGCCACTTGGAACGCGCCGCGACCGCACCAAAATTGTTGCCGGCCAGCCAGGATAACAGGATGGCGGGCAGCAGCAGCGCCACGTCGTAGGGAATGGCGTTCATCAGCACCTGCGTGACCGGTTTGGGAAACAGGTAGGCGCTGATGCCCAGGTCGCCGCGCAGCAGGTTGGCCCAAAAGTTGAGATACTGCTGCCAGAGCGGCAGATCCAGCCCGAACAGGTGCGTGTAATACTCCTGCATCACCGAGGCGGCGGTGGAATTGACCGAAACGCGCGCCAGCATGTTGGCCACCGGGTCGCCCGGCATAAAGCGCGGGATCAACCAGTCGATGGTCACCGCCAGGAAGAAGGTGAGCAGGTAGATGACGAGCTTGCGTCCAAAATATTTCCGCATGAAAGCATCCTCTTCAATTCAGCCGTTAGAGACCGCCCCTCCCGGAGGGTTCCAGGGAGGGGCGGCGGTTCCGGCGGAGTGGAATTACTGCCCCGCGGGCTTAAGGTTGATGAGGGTCTGCAAACCGCCCAACTGCCAGTAGCCGCTCCAGGTGGTCGGCAGGGTGGGGTTGGCGGAGGTTTCATTCGGCCAGCCGGTCCAGGTGGACTCGCTGAACTGCGCCCACAGGCCGTTGTACCACAGCGGGATCACGGGCAGGTCGGTCAGCATGAGCTTCTGGATCTTGGAGAGCTGCGCCTTCATGCCTTCCTCGTCAGAGGTCGGAATGCGGGCCAGGCCGTCCACCAGGTCGAACATCTCCTGGCTGTCGTAGCGGCCGAAGTTGCCGGACTGCATCTGCTCGCGGATGGGGTGGTTGAAGAGCAGGTTGTAGAGCGTCCAGGGGGTGTTGCTCAGGTTGGCCCAGTTGTTCAGGGTCATGTCGAAGGTGCCGCCCTGCAGCGCGGTGTTCCAGGCGCCGTAGTCGGGCGTGGCAGCCACGATGTTGATGCCGGCGGCCTGCGCGCTCTTGGCGATGACGTCAATGGCGGCCATCCAGTCGGTCCAGCCGCTCGGGCAGGTCACTTCCAGCTTGAAGGCCGAACCGTCGGGAGCCTCGACGAAGCCGTCGCCGTCCACGTCCTTATAACCGGCCGCGTCAAGCAGTTCCCTGGCCCTGGCGGTGTCGAAGGTGAAGCCCAGTTCATCCACCACGGCCTGATCGACAAACCGGTCGAAGGCGGGCAGCATGCCGGTGGGGTTGGCGGCCTTCACCAGGTTGGCGTAGGCCGTGTTGACGATCGAGGGGGTATCGATGGCGAAGGCCAGCGCCTTGCGGAAGGCGGCATCGTCCATTGGTTTTTTGGTGGTGTTCAGGAACAGCACCGCGGTGTTGGCGGAGAGCATGTAGGGGGGGCCGGAATAGTAGGTCTTCACGTAACCCTGGTCGGCCAGCGTGGCCACACCCGGCAGGATGTTGTTGCTCAGGTCCAGCTCGCCCTTCAGCACCATGCCCATGGCGATGTTGTTGCTGGCGGTGCGGATATCGACGATGTACTTGGGGGCGGGCTTGCCGAACACGCCAATGCCCCACCAGTTCTCGTTGCGCACCCAGATGTTGCGGTCTTCGGCGTTGGAAAGGTACAGGTACGCGCCCGAGCCGACCGGCTTTTCATTGGCGCCCACGGTGATCTGTTCCTCGGTCATCGATTCCCACAGGTGCCTGGGGACGATCGGGACGTTGATCAGGTTGTTATCCCATTCCTGGTACAGCGGATCTTCGAAGGTGAATTGCAGGTGGGTGGCGTCGGCCGCGGTCACGCCGGTCAGGTAGTTCCACACCGGCGAGAACCACAGCGCCGGATAGGTCTTGGCCAGCTCGAAGGTGAACTTGACGTCCTCGGCGGTCAGGGGCTCGCCGTCGCTCCAGGTGAGGCCATCGCGCAGCACCACGTCGTAGGTGGCGGCGTCGGTCCAGGTGCCGCTTTCGGCCAGCCAGGGGATCATCGTGGCGGTCTGCGGATCGAAGTTGAACAGGAACTCGTACACGAAGCCGATGGTGCCAGTGGTGTTGGCCAGGCTGCCCGGCTGGAAGGGATTCCAGGTGGAGGCGGGGCCCCAGGCGGCGCCGCTGACGTACAGCGTTTCGGCGCGCGGGAATTCGGTCGGGATGACCTCGACGGGCGCTTCGGGCTCAGCCGGCGGCTCGGTCGGCTCAGCCGGCGGCTCGGTGGGAGCGGCCGGCGCCTGGGTCGGCTCGGCGGGCGCCGGAGTGGTGGCAGCGGGCGCCTGGCAGGCCGCCAGGACGAGGCTTAACGCCACAAGAATCGAAACTAAGAGCATGGAACGTTTCATCTTCGTTCTCCATACGTGTTTTCAATCAGCTTTATGGTATGATTTTCATTAAGGGAAGCCTGTTTATCCCCGCGAAGGTCTTCAGGCTTTCCTTGCCGGCGTCTGGCGTCATTCGTGGCGTCAGGCGCCTTCCCGTTCACCGGGAAGGCCGGTACAAGTGTTTTTCGATCAGTGCCCTCCTTTCATCACCCATTCCCCATTGTTAAGCGTGTGCATGGTTTCTCTATTTGCGCGCCAACGCGCCGCAGGTGCCGCGCACGATCAGCTTGGTATCCATGATGACGTGGCGCGGCGACGGGTCGCCGGATTGAATCAGGTCGGTCAGCAGTTCCACGGCGCGGTAGCCAAACGAAACGACCGGCTGCCGGACGGTGGTGAGCTGGATGTCGGTCATCGCGGCCAGCGGCAGGTCGTCGAAGCCCACCACGGCCACGTCCTCGGGCACGCGCAGCCCGGCCTCGCGGATGGCGCGGATGGCGCCCACCGCCATGATGTCGGAGGCCGCGAAGACGGCATCCGGTCTGGCGGCCAGCAGCGTCTGCATGCAATAGTAGCCGCCCATCTCGGTGAAATCGCCTTCGACGATCAGGGCCGGATCGACCGGCAGGTCGCGCTCGCCCAGCGCCTTAACGTAACCGGCCTTGCGGTCGACGCCCACCGTGCTCTGCTCGGGCCCGGTGATGGTGGCGATGCGCCGGCGGCCCAACCGCAGCAGGTGCGAAACCGCGGTGTAGGCGGCATGGACGTTGTCCATGTCGATGTAGCTGACGTTGTCCGAGCGCATCGGGCGGCCCACCACCACCTGCGGAATGCGCGCATCCACCAGCCGGCCGATGATGCGCTGGTCGCCGTGGTGGCCCGATTGCACCAGCACGCCGTCGAGGAAGCCGTTGCGCGAAACGCGCGAGAAGATGCGCTCCTCGTCGTCCTTGTCATCCACCAGGAAGAAGGCCAGCGTGTAATCGAGGTGGTTGCAGGCCTGCGCAATGCCCTTGACCAGGTGCGGGTAGTACGGATCGGTGAAGAACAGCGAAACGCTGTGCGGCAGCAGCAGCCCGATGGTCCACGAGCGCTGCGAGGCCAGCGCGCGGGCGGCCGCGTTGGGGTGAAAGCCGGTCTGCTCGATGGCCGCCAGCACGCGCTCGCGCACTTCCTTGCGCACGTTGGGGTGCCCGTTGAGCACGCGCGAAACGGTGGAGCGCGAAACGCCGACTTTTGCGGCAATATCTTCCAGGGTGAGATCAGGCATGCCAGCGGCCTCTTGTGAGCGCTTTCAACGAAAACACAACTTTTAGGAGTTAAATCGGGGAAAAAGTGCTTGTTTGAGCGCGTTTCGGAGTATAATTTGGAAGCGCTCTCAATACCAATTCATTATACAAAGATTTTCAGCGAGAGTCAACTGTTTTTCTTTCACCTGCCTTCTTCCACCGCCAACCGCCCATTTTCCAGGAGATTTTTACCATGTCCAACGCTCCGCTGCCCAACATCCCGTGGGAAGACCGCCCCGCCGGCTGCGCCGATGTGGTCTGGCGCTACTCCGACAACCCGATCATCCCGCGCGACCTGATCCCCTCCTCCAACAGCATTTTCAACAGCGCCGTGGCGCCTTTCCGCGATGGGTTCGCCGGCGTGTTCCGCTGCGACAACAAGAAGCGCGAGATGAACCTGCACCGCGGCTTCAGCGCCGACGGCATTGACTGGCAGCTTGAGAATGACCCGATCCAATGGGCCTGCGCCGACCCCGAGCTGGGGCGCTTCGAGCACCGCTACGACCCGCGCGTGGTGTGGCTGGAGGACCGCTATTACGTCACCTGGTGCAACGGCTACCACGGCCCCACCATCGGCATCGGCTACACCTTCGATTTCGAGCAGTTCACCTTCCTGGAAAACGCCCTGCTGCCCTTCAACCGCAACGGCGTGCTCTTCCCGCGCCGCATCCACGGCAAATACGTGATGTTCAGCCGCCCCAGCGACAACGGCCACACCCCCTTCGGCGACATCTTCCTCAGCCAATCGCCCGACCTGGTTCACTGGGGCGAACACCGCTTCGTGATGGGTGTCAAAGGCGGCTGGCAAAGCACCAAGATCGGCGCCGGGCCGGTGCCGATTGAGACGCCCGAGGGCTGGCTGTTGTTCTACCACGGCGTGCTGACCTCGTGCAACGGCTTCGTTTACAGCTTCGGCGCGGCGCTGCTCGACCTCGACCAGCCCTGGAAGGTGATCCACCGCGGGGGGCCGTACCTGCTCTCGCCGCAGACGCTGTACGAGTGCGTCGGCGACGTGCCCAACGTGGCCTTCCCGTGCGCCGCGCTGTACGATGAGCCCACCGGCCGCATCGCGCTCTACTACGGCGGCGCCGACACCGTCACCGCCCTGGCTTTTTGCAGGCTGGACGAGGTGCTGGCGTTTTTGAAGGAGTATTCGGAAGTGTAGGGGAAGAGCGGTATTCGTGATTGCGCTGAAGGGCGCGCCCGGGCGCTTTTTTCAATCCGCCGCGCCCTCGGCCTCCACCGCCGCCGGGGCAAAGCGCGCCTGTTGGCCCAGGCGGGCGTGCAGCCGGTAAAAGCTCAGCGCCGAAACCGCGCACAGCGCGCCGCCGATATACCACAGCAGGTTGGGGTTGAGGTTGTCCAGCACCAAGCCGGCCGCGCCCGGGCCCACAGCCGAAGGCAGCGCCCACATCAGGCTGAAGACGGCCATATAGCGCCCGCGCATCTCCACCGGCGCGAAGTTGGCGGCCAGCGCCGACATGGTGGGCATGTTGATCATCTCGCCGATGGTGATGATCACCACCGCCAGCACAAACAGCCCGTAGGCGCTGACCAGCCCGAACATGCTGAAGCCGACCATGTAAAACAGCGTCCCCAGCGCCATCAGCAGGAAGGGCGGGCGCGTTTTGATCTTGCGCGTCACCCAGAACTGGAACAGGATCACCGTGATGGCGCTGGCCGTCATCAAAAATCCGTAGCCCTGCGGCTGGATGCCGTGCACGTCGCGCAGGTAAACCGACAGCGAATTGTACATTTGCCCGTACACCAGGCCCATCAGGATGCCCGCCGCCAGGAAGCCCAGGTAAGCCCGGTCGCGCAGCGCCACCGCGTAGCCTTTAAAGGTGGCCAGCAGGCTTTCATGCGCCTGCCCGGGGTGCGGTTCGGGTTTGGTTTCTGAAATCAAAAAGTAAAACAGCACCGCCACCAGGCAGCTCACGGATGCGTCGATCACGAACAGCGTGAAGAAGCTGCGGTTGGCAATGAAACCGCCGATGGTCGGCCCGATGATCCAGGCCAGGTTGGCCACCACGCGCAGCGTGCCAAAACCCTCCTGCCGCTGCTTTTCCGGCAGGATATCGGCCAGCATGGCCTGGTGTGCCGGTCCGGCAATATCGGAAAACACGCCGATGACCATGGCCAGGGGGATGAGCAGCCGAAATTCGTTCACCAGCCCCAGCGAAAGCGTGCTGAGCGCGCTGAACACCAGCCCGAACAGGATCAGCTTGCGGCGGCCAAAGCGGTCGGTCAGCGCGCCGCCAATCATGTTGCCCAACAGGCCGAAGACGGAAAGCAGCCCCAGCACCAGCCCGGCCTGGGTCATGCCGACGTTAAACCGCTGGGTGATGTAGAGCGAGAAGAATGGAAACAGCAGCGTCCCGCCCACCCGGTCGATGAAGGAGACGAACACCACCAGCCAGAACTTGCGCGGAAACTCGCGGTAAATTTTCTGCAAACGGGCAATCATACTCACCTCAACCACAGATCACAGAGTGATCAGAAGGAAAAAAGAGAGAAGAAAAATTTTCATTCAATGGTCTTATTTTCTTCTCTATATACTATCTTTTCTTCTCCGTGTACTCTGTGTCTCTATGGTTATCTTCTCTATAAATCCCAAATTGCCTACACCTGCGCGGGTCGGCGCGGGTCAGGCGGCCGCTGCCCGGCGAGAGCAGGTAAAATCCGCCGTCGCGGTGCAGGATGGGGATGCGCCGGCGCTGGTGGACAAAGTGCTAGCGCATCTCTTCGGACGCGGCGTAATAGCTCTCATACTCGTCCGGCCAGCGCGCGAACAGCTCATCGTAGGTGCGGATGAACTCAGCGCGGTAGCGCGCGGTGACCGCCCACAGGTTGGAGATGACCCAGCACTTCTCCTCGAACTCCCACTCATAGGCCAGCCCGATGAAGCGGTCGTTGGCGGTGATGTAGGGGAAGAAGGGGAACTCGCGGCAGCTCGAAGCGCGGTATTCGCGCTGACAGTGCGCCGGCCCCTGGCAGGCCAACAGCATCAGGTGTTCGGGCGTCTGCGCGCACAGCGATGCCGGGTCGAGCGGCTCGGCGGTGCATTCGTCGCCGCGCCAGGCGTGCCACAGATCGGTGCGCGGCTGCAAATAGTCCCACTCCTGCCGGAAGGCCACCGGCACGGCGTGGCAGATATCGCAGCAGAACGGCTTGCCGCCCGGGTTGTGCGGGGCGCATTTCTGCCCGCAGTCGAAGTCGGTCACCGGCGCGTCGAAGCCGTCGTAGAAGCGGCGCACATCCAGGCGAGGGAAAGGGGGAGGATTCACAACCGAGAGAGGATGGGAGGGAGAAAAATGTGGAACCTGTTTATTCTAACAGAAACAGGCCTGGCCGGAAGAACAGTCTTTTAGCCGGGCGGACGCCTTCGGCCTTGCAGCCGGCAGCGCGCCGCCGGGTCGCTGATCTGGCGGGGTGGGGGAAGCGCATGGGATGGAATTCGTCAGCCCTGACCGAAAAGCGCCCTCCAGGATGGAAGGCGCTTTGCAATCCTCATAGTAAAAAGGAACGCGGATGATCCGGGCTGGCAGGCCGGTCCCGTTCCGGGGCGAACGGGCCCATCACGCCGGGAGCGTATCGTCAGCCTGCGGGCTTTGGGTGGGCTGAGCCCACCAATACGCCAACATAACGATGCCGCCCACCGGCACCAGCAGGTACAATTGCAACCAGGCGCTCTTGCCGCTATCCGTCAGTCGACGCGCTCCCGCGGCTAACAGGGGGAGCAGGATGGCAATCATAAATATGCTCACCAGGGTTTCGCTCACGTATGCCAGCGCACTGCCAACCAACGTCACAAACAACAGAAACCACCAGAACTCGGACCGGGACGCGCGCCCGGTAAATTCCGCGTATTTTTTGAAACAAACGAGGATCGATTCGAAGAAGGTCATGGGGCCGGTTCCGTTGCGGTCATTCGAATAGGGTAAAGATGCCAATTTGATCTCCTTGCCGATTTTAGAGACGGCAGTTCTCAAAGATGTGGACCAATTTGATAACGTGAATCCGTCCCCATTTTCTACGTTTTCATGCCTGCCCGCAACTACGGAATTCCCCAGTTTTAGAATTAATTCCGTCCGGGAGCTTACCTGGCATTTGGAATAGATGTTTTTCAAATGAAACTCGACGGTATGCCCGGTGATGTGAAGGGACAAAGCAATTTGCTTGTTGCTTTTACCCTCCAGCAGCAGTTCAACCACTTCCCGTTCCCGCTTGCTCAATCCGGTCAATTGATCCATCTCGCGGTTAAAATCCTTCGCTATGCATGGCGTAATTTCTCATAAAGTACATCGGTATAGTTGATATTGTACCTGTTTTCGCCAATTCACCGCAACCGGCGATGCCCGCCGAAATATTTGCCGCCTGGGCATCCCCGCGGATTGGCTGATCGGCAAAAACGCTCGCAAGGCCGCGACGGACGTTTCGGGGCCCGCGCCGCGCCTGCGGGCGTAGCTGCGACCGGCGCAGCCAACCGGACCGCCGGGCGCTCCAGGGCGGGGAGGAGCCGAAAACAACATGGGGGGTGAACCGACAAGCCGACTGCGAATTGGGCGCGCTGTGAGAAGGAATTGAGTGGGTTAAGATGCGGTAGTTTCCAAGCGTAAGCAGGGCTTATAATCCCATGGATGGATGATAGCGCTAGGTAGAGGGCATTCCAGTAAGTTAGTTGAAAAATCTATTATATAATCGTATTTACGCCTTGAATCGTGCTAAAGAATTAGTATGATTTGATAAAATTATATAACCGGAAAAAAA
>CALMIB010000089.1 GCA_937863945.1 uncultured Longilinea sp. | reverse complement strand
GTGCCCCAGGTGAACTTTGCCTGGCAAGGCGGCGAACCCACCCTGACGCGGCGGGACTTTTTTCGCAAAGCGGTTGCTTTTCAGAAAAAATACACCCGACCCGGAATGCAAATTGAAAATGCCCTGCAAACCAACGGCACGCTGCTGGACGATGCGTGGTGCCGTTTCTTTGCCAAAAACCATTTCCTGGTCGGGATCAGCCTGGATGGGCCGCGGGAAGCGCACGACCTGTACCGGCGCGACAAAGGCCGCGCGCCGACTTTTGACCGCGTTTTGCAGTCGATCGAATTGCTCAAAAAGCATCGGGTGGAATTTAATATCCTGACTTGCGTCAGCACCGCTAATGTCGCCCAGCCGCTGGAAGTTTACCACTTCCTGCGCGACGAGATCGGTGCGGAGTTTATCCAGTTCATTCCCATCGTTGAGCGCGAAAATGAAACGGGCTTTCAGGAGGGAGACATCCTGACGCCGCGTTCCATCACCGGAAAGCAATACGGCGATTTCCTCACCGCCATTTTCGATGAGTGGGTGCGCCGCGATGTGGGCAAGGTTTTTGTGCAGTTGTTCGACACAGCGCTGGGGCGTTGGCTGGGCGCCCCCGGCGGTCTATGTGTTTTTCAAGAAACCTGCGGTCTGGCCCTGGCCCTGGAGCATAACGGCGATTTATACTCCTGCGACCATTTTGTAGAGCCGCGGCACCGCCTGGGCAACCTCCTCCAATCGTCCCTGACCGACCTGCTGACCGGAGAGCAGCAGCGCAATTTTGGACTGAAGAAAAAGACCGCCCTGCCGCGCTACTGCCGCGAATGCCCGGTCCTGTTCGCCTGCAACGGCGGCTGTCCCAAGGATCGAACCGACCTCACACCAGATGGCGAAGCCGGTCTCAATCATCTATGCGCCGGGTTCAAAAGTTTTTTTACACACATCGACCCATCCATGCGCCAGATGGCCGGTTTGCTCCGCGCGCGCCGCCCGGCAGCAGAAATCATGAAATTAAACGTGTAACCGCCCCACGTGACCGAGCAAAACGGTGAAGTACAGCAAAAACCAACCCGCTTTGCCTGGCATGAAATTTTCACACCTTTAAAGGATTGCTAATGAATACGATTTTCATCCTGATTGATACGCTGCGCCGCGACCACCTGGGTTGTTATGGCAACGACTGGATCCAAACCCCCCATTTTGATGCGCTGGCGCAAAAGAGCGTTGTCTTCGACCAGGCTTACCTGGGGTCCTATCCCTGTATGCCTGCCCGCCGGGATATGTGGACGGGCAGTTTTGAGTTTCCCTGGCGCGGTTGGGGGCCGCTGGAACCCAGCGATCCCGATATCGCCAAAATCGTCACGCAGAACGGGCATACCAGCATGGTCATCAGCGACCACTATCACATGTGGGAGCGCGGCTCCGGCAATTATTTCTTC
>CALMIB010000088.1 GCA_937863945.1 uncultured Longilinea sp. | reverse complement strand
TGAGGAACGCGCGGTCGGGCGGGCGGTTCCTGGTCGATTTTTTAATGCCGGCCGAGCTGTTCCTGGTGGTGCTGGCGGGCGGGGTGTTGCTGGTGTGGGCGGCGCTGCGTGTGCGGCGGCGCACCACCTGGATGACCTGGAGCCTGAGCGTGGCGGTGTGCTCGCTGGCGCTCTCGACCGGCGCGGCGGTCATCAACGGGCAGGCCAGTGGCGAAATCGACCCGCAACAGGCGTCGTGGATCGTGTCGCTGGCGGGACTGGGACTGTACCTGTTGGCGGTGCTGGCGCTGACGGTGGGAGGCGGGCTGCTGACGCGGGACGTGTTCCGGGGCGGCCATGCCCGTGAGATGTGAAATCAGGATTCCGGAAGGGTTATTCTACGCCGGATAAGGTTGGCCGGATGAAAACGCGGCCGACCGTGAGAGGATCATTCCGAGCCGGTAAACCGCGCCGCATCAAACTTGCTATAATAAGGTACATTGAGCAGTATCCCCTGGTCTCCCCCGACCTGGAGCGAAAGCAAATCAAAAAGGAGCCACTTTATGGGAGAAAAAGGCAGCAAGAAAGACAAAGAAAAAGCCATCAAGCAGAAAAAGCAGAAGATCGACAAGAAGAAAGAAGAGCAGGAGTCGAAATTGCCGAGCTCCAAAAAACCTGCCTGACGGGATGCAGGCGGAAAAATACAAGCGGGAAATGGATTGAATCTCAAGAGGGTGACACCTTACCCTGAAAGGTGCAGGCGGAGAGCCTGATCGAATCATGAACATTGCCATCATCGGCGCCGGGGCATCCGGCATGACGGCCGCGTTGCAGGCCGCCTGGCGCGGGGCGCGGGTGGTGCTGTTCGAGCGCAACGCCGCCGTGGGACGTAAGCTGCTGGTAACCGGCAGCGGGCGCTGCAACCTGACCAACGATGCCGCGCGCGCCGGGGCCTATGCCTGCGCCGACCCGGCCTGGATGGAAACGCTGCTGTCCGGCTTTGGCCTGCGCGACCTGCTGGACATGCTCGCTGAGATCGGCGTACTGGCGCGCAAGACGCCAGACGGCTGGTATTACCCCATCTCCGAGTCGGCCGCGGCGGTGGTGGATGCCTTTGCCAGCGCGCTGGAGCGGGCCGGGGTGCACCTGCGGCTCGAATCGCAGGTGACGGCCATCCGGCCGCGCGGCGCCGGCTTTGGGGTGCATTACCTGCGCGGCGGGCGCGAGGCCGAGGAACCCTTCGAGCGTGTTATCGTGGCGGCGGGCGGCAAGGCCTACCCGTCGCTGGGCTCGCGCGGCGAGCTGTTCGCCGCCCTGGCGGAGCTGGGGCACACCGTGCTGCCGCTGCGCCCGGCGCTGGCGCCGGTGCTGGCCGAGTTAGGCAGCCTGAAGCCGCTGCAGGGGCAGCGCCTGGACGTTGGCGCGTCGCTGTGGCGCGGATCGCAGCGACTGGCGGCCACGCGCGGCAACCTGATTTTCACCGAGTGGGGGCTGAACGGCCCGGCGGTGATGGACCTGAGCCACCAGGTTTCGGCGCACGCTGGCGAGCGGTTGGAGCTTTCGCTGGACGTGCTGGCCTTCTGCCAGGCCGAGTTCGACGGGCTGCTGGCAGCCAGGCGCGCCAGCGACCTGCCGCTGCGCGTGCTGCTGGAGGCCTTTTTGCCGCCCAAGGTGGCGCTGACCTACCTGAAAAATAACCGCCTCGACCCCGACCTGGCGCTGCGTCAGGCGAGCGAGGGCGGGCTGGCGCGCCTGAAGGCCGCGCTGAACGATACGCGCCTGGCGGTGAAGGGCGTGCGTGATTTCGAGTACTGCCAGGTGAGCGCCGGCGGCGTGCCGGTGACGGAGGCCGACCCGCGCACGCTGGAATCGCTGCGCGTGCCGGGGCTGCACCTGTGCGGCGAGACACTGGACGTGGTGGGGCCGTGCGGCGGGTACAACCTGCAATATGCCTTCAGCAGCGGCGCGCTGGCCGGCCGGGCGGCCGCGCGCAAGTAAGCCATCTTTGAGGAGACGCGCAATGAAGGAACAGGTCGCGGCAATTTTAAAATCAGCCCTTGGCATTAAAATATTGGATGCTTTATTCTTTTCACCAATGCTCCGTAACTCTGATTTTATGCAGGTATCCGGGCTCAATCACCAGACGACTTTTCGAACGTTGACGCGGTTAAAAAAAGGCATCCTCTCGACGATCCAAAAACCAGCAGGGCGGTCTCCGGAAGTTCTGCGGTTTGATCGCCTGTATTCTTTATTGAACGATTAAGCATTTCGGTTGTTTGGATGATTACTGAGCGGGTTTAGGCGCAAGCGGTGTTGAGGGTGAGTGAAGAGGCCACATGGTGACAACCTTGGAATTCAATCCGTCTGACCCGCAACCCACCGTCGAAATATAACAGAATTGTCCAGGAGCGCGGCGCCTTCTTTTTCACACGGGTGGCCGCGATTTTTGGTCGAGGAAATCGCGCGTCAGGCGCTGCGCGAAGCGTTTCAGCACGGAGTGGAAAACGCCTCGCTCGCGCGGTGAGGCGAAGGATGCGTTTTCAGCAGCCCGCCAAAGTCCTAGGCAAACTGGGGAATCAGCTCGGCCAGCCGTTCCAGGGTTTCCGGGTCGTTTTTATAAATGCTGCAAATGCACAGTTGAATGCCCGCCGCGGCATAGTCGCCCAGCAGATCGGCAGCCTGCGCAACCGTCAGGGCAAAGCCGCGCGAAGTGGCCGGAATGCCGAGACGGTCGGTGCTGACTTTGAGGGCCACTTCATCCCGCGCCAGCAGGAAAGTCGGCAGGCAGGTGCGCTCGATTTCCGCAAAGTCGCGGCCTTCCGCGTCGCAGTGGCGGCGCAAAACATCCAGCTTGTGGCGCACTTCCTGCGGGTTGCCAAACAGGTTGCAGGCATCGGCGTGGCGGGCCACCACGCGCAGCGTAAGCTGCTCGCCGCTGCCGCCGATCAATACCGGCGGATGCGGTTTTTGCAGCGGCTTGGGTTCCAGGATCGCCTCCTGCACCTGGAAGTAGCGCCCCGCAAAACTGGCGCGCGGCTGAGTCCACATGGCCTTGATTAATTGCACGGCTTCTTCCATCTGGCGAATACGCACCGCCGGCCGCGGAAACGCCCAGCCGTACTGCCGGTATTCGTCTTCGTACCAGCCTGCGCCAATGCCCAGCGTGAGCCGCCCGTGGCTGATCACATCCACTGTGGCGGTCATTTTGGCCAGCAAGGCCGGGTTGCGGTAAGAAACCGAGGTGACCAGCGTTCCCAGGCGGATTTTTTCCGTAACCGCTGCCAGGGCAGCCAGCGTGGTCCAGCCTTCCATAAAGGGATCATCCGCCTGGCCTACCCCGGGCGCAATCTGGATCATGTGGTCCATCACATCGAACCAGGTAAAACCGTGCGCTTCCGCCCACTGCGCCTTGTTTTTCAAATCGTCAAAGATCTGCGCCGGGCCATTGGAAAACAGGAAAGAGGGATTGTGAATTCCAAATTGCATGGCAGTTTTCCTTCCTTAAGTTTGTTCCCGTTAGAAAAATTTCACCAATCCCCGGCAAGGTCACATGTCTGCGCCGCGCCCCAACCAGGAATGCCCTCGCGGAATGGGCGAAGGGATTGTTTCTTATATGCGGATGCATCACCGGCGGCCTGCCGGCGATTGCCGGGTTATCCTCCCGCCATGGGCAACAGCGCGATTACCGAACTGCCTTCGCGCAGCGGCGTATGGGGATCTTTTACCTGCTGCCCATCCACCATGATCATGATTGACTCGTGAAAGGAGCGCGTCGTTCGATTCCACAGGTTGGCGGGCATTCTCCCCCCAACTTTTTCATCGAAAGTCGCAAAAAGATCCACCAGCCGGGCCCCCTCGGGGAGCTGAAATTGCAAAACTTCGCCCGGCTTGAGATTGGCGCGCATGGCGAGCAATCCGGTTAATTTTAGCGAAATTAACATTTTTCCCTTACGGCATTCCCATGGCAACCAGGACCGTGATCTGCGCGTCGTCCGGCAGGGGTGCGCGGGAATCGGTCAAATTTTTACCATTAAGTGTAAAAGCCAGCGGCAGGTTGGCAAAACCGGGCTGCTCCTGAAGATATTTTTTCAGCTCCACCAGCGTGCTGCCGGCCGGCAGTTCAATATCCAGGAGCGTGCGGCCTGCCTTCACCGCCAGGAGTGAGGTCAAACGAAGGTGCAGGTTCATGATCCAACCCGGAAGAGTCTGCCGGGTTTGTCCGGCAGACTCTTCACAAACGGAAAAAGTCAGGCGGATGCGTACAGGTCCGGAATCACGAAGTCGAGATTCAGAGCCTTCAATTGTTCTTTGGGCGGCTGGGCAGTTTCCTGGTCCCAGCCCATGGTGGCAAAATACGCCATCCGCTGCGCATCGTTATCCACTTCCACATCTTTGTTGGGGCCGCCGGCCAACATACTGCCGGACAACAGGCGGTGGGGCACCTCAAGTTCAACCGGGTTAATCCCTTCGCGCAGGTTAAAAGCGTGGCGCAGCACAGCAATCCGCTCGCCAATCGCCTGGGCACGCTGCATATCGAAGGTTTCGCCGGTGACGAATTCCAGCTCGCGCTCAGGCGCATCCGGGGCGGCCACCAGTGCCGAGAAGTAGCATAACCCGGCGGCATTTAACAGGTGGTTGCTGTTGACCAGAATGCGGTGCGCCATGCCTTTCTTGCTGTATTCGTGTTTTCCGGCGCCCCCCAACTGTTCGGGAATGGGCATTCCCAGCATTTCCAGCCCGCCGGTGCCGCCCTGCGTATGCCGCCCGGGGGTGGCATCCACCTGGTAGGTCAGCGCCAGGCCGGGGGCATTGCGCGGATCGTGCATGGCGATTTCTTCGCCGTTCACGTGAATGGCAAACTTCTCCGAGCCTTTGCCAATTCGCTGGGCTGCCACTTTCACGCCGTCGGCCAGCACAGCACCAAAGCCTTCGCGTTTGCCAATCTGGTGCAGAAGTTCGATCATGGCATCGGTATTTCCCCAGGTCAGTTCCAGGCCGCCCGTATCTTCCTGGGTGATCAGGCCTTTTTCATAGCATTCCATCGCGAAGGAAATGACCGATCCGGCTGCGATGCTGTCTAACCCGTAGCGCCCGCACAGTTCCTCCACCAGCACCATTGCGGCGGTGTTGTCGATCAACGTCATGGTGCCAAAGGCTCCCAGGGTTTCATATTCGGGGCGGTGGGTATCGGCTTTATAGGGACCATCCGGGACAACCAGGTGGCCGCTGCACGAGATCATGCAGTGCCAGCAGCCGTCGCGTTTCTTTTCATATTGCTGCAAAACCACATCGCTGATTTGATGGGCATTTGGAAAGTCAATTTCCCCAACCCCGGCCCAGTTCTTGACGGGCGAATCGCCGTTGAAAGCGGATGCGGCGGTAGCGCCGGAGGTGCCAAAGGTGGTGAACATTTCATAGATCGGCGCTCCGCTGTTCTTTGCGGCACGCATGGTCTCCTGGACGTACTTGCCCAGCGCTTCATCATTTGCAACGCTGATCTTCTGCGATCCAGAGGCCGCCACAGCCTTTAACTTCTTAGAGCCCATCACCGCGCCCAGGCCAGAGCGCGCTGCGGCGCGCCCAAAATCATTCATCACGCCGGCGGTCAGGTTGAGCTTTTCGCCGCCCAGGCCGATCAGGGCAATTTCAAACTTTTTGCCCAGCTCTTCCTTGAGCTTCGCTTCGGCTTCCAGGCCGTCCACTCCCCACAGGTGCGATGCATCGCGCAGTTCCACCTGTTCATCGGTCACATACAGGTAAACGGGATGGTCGGAGGCGCCTGTGAAGAAAATGGCATCGTACCCAGCGGATTTGAGGGCCGGGCCAAATGTCCCGCCGCAGTTGGCATCACCCCAACCGCCCGTCTTGGGAGATTTGCCGACCGCGATCCAGCGGTTACCGGTAATCGAGCGCGTACCGGTTAATGGGCCTGTCAAAAGCCCAAAGATATTGTCTGGCCCAAGTGGATCTACGCCGGGTTTCATGCGGTCATAGAGAATTTTTACGCCCAGGCCATAGCCACCGAGATACTCCTGATAAACCGATTCCGGCGGATATTCGGTGTGCATTTCACCGCTGGTCAGATCCACGAATAGAATCTTACCCATTACACCTTTCATCGTCTGTATCTCCTTCTCAAATCAAACGTATGGATGATTTGCCCGATTATTGAAGCACTGTGGTTTTGCGAATAGTTTACGGTCGGCCTCCTTCTATCGGATCATTGATTATCAATATTATAATTTTTACCATGTTACAGCATTTTCCATCCGTTTGTCAAACCTGCCCGGCGAATGGCTCGATGCGGTGCATTTTCTCAGGTGACGCAAACACCGCCGCCATTTAAAAAATCGGCGGAACGGGCAAATTCGATTTTGGGAGTCGGATAGGCAGCCGGGCCTTGGCAGCCCACCGGTGAATGCGAACCTGCGGTAACACATGACCGCAAATTCTTCTGTAAATTATATCAACATTCTGACAAAGTGCGCGTTTTATTTAGCCGACTCTAATCTTGCGAGCCCGCGCGCAGGATGCCGGCGTGATTTTCTTGCCAGCATCCGCCTTAGCCCGGGCCGGCGCATTCGGTTTTTTGAATGCGCCGCGCCAATTCCATGCCATAATCGCGTATGGTTTTTAACCGCCAGCTTAGCCCCGGCATAATTTTCAGCCCAGCGCTACATCTGGAACTTCAAATCAACCAGCAGGAATGCTGCGAGAAGTTCACAATGATCTCATCGCCGGCGCGCGGCAGAATGAGCTGGCGCTCGTTGAAAAGGTCGGCGGTCAGCGTGATTCCATTTATGTGAATGCGCAGGCGCACTACCGCGCCCAAAAACAGCACCGATTCGACGCGCCCCTGCAGCCGGTTGGCGGCCCCCTCTCCGGCGCCGATTTGCAGCTCCTCCGGGCGAATCGCCAGGCGTCCTGCCGGGCCGGTTTCCCGCCCCGGAGCAGGTTCAAAGTGGACGCGGTTACCGGCCAGCATGCAGGTTGAGTCGGCCAGGTTGACCTCTGAAACCGGCAGCAGGTTCAACTGCCCGACAAACTGAGCCACAAACTCGGTGGCCGGGTAATTGTAGATACTGGCGGGTGTTCCCACCTGTTCTACGTGTCCTTCGCTCATCACCACCACGCGGTCTGAAAGCAGCAGGGCTTCTTCCTGGTCGTGGGTCACGTAAACGGTGGTGATATTCATCGCCTGCTGGATGCGGCGGATCTCCAGGCGCAGTTCGACGCGAATCTTGGCATCCAGCGCGGAGAGCGGCTCGTCCAGCAGCAGCACGCGCGGGTTGATGGCCAGCGCGCGGGCCAGGGCAATGCGCTGCTGCTGGCCGCCGGAAAGCTGGTAGGGGTACTTATCCATGTGCTTTTCAAGGTGGACCAGCGTAAGCATTTCTTCCACCTTTTTAGCAATCTCCGCTTTCGAAAGTTTGCGGACTTCTAACCCAAAACCGAT
>CALMIB010000087.1 GCA_937863945.1 uncultured Longilinea sp. | reverse complement strand
CACGTGGACGACCCGTTGGCCAATCCGGGTAATTATTCACAAATCGATTACCAGTTGATTGAGCAAAGCTAGCGCAAAATTCTGCTAGAATAAAGTCAGCCATTTGCCATTTCTGGCTTGCCCGGTGTGAAGGGAACACCGGCAAGCCGTTTTGGCTTTTTGCGCGCCGCCGGCTCGGGGCTTCCGGCCGCGGTTCCATAATCTATGCACCACAGGAATTCACCGTGACCAAACGACTCTTCTGGCTGAATGGCATCGCAATCCTTGCGGTTGTGCTCAATCACGCGGTCGGATGGAGTTTCACCGCCATGTTCTGGTGGACGGACCAATACCGCGCTGTCAGCGTACCCAATTTCGACGCGGTCGGTTCGCTGACCTATTACCTCCTGGTGGTGCTCAAGCAGCTCACTCCCATCGCCGTGCCCATCTTCCTGGTGGTTTCCGGCTATTTCATCGGCTTTGCCAGCCGGGCGGGCCTGACCTGGAAAATGATCTGGGCGCGCATTAAGGGCATCCTCATCCCGTACCTGCTCTGGTCGGTGGTGACGATGGCGCTGGACATGGCGCTGGGCACGCAGATCAGCCCGGCGAAGTTCCTGCTCAACCTGCTGTTGGGCGACGCGGCCCAGGTGTATTACTACGTGCCGGTGATTTGCCAGTTGTTCGCGCTTTCGCCGTTGCTGGTGCCGCTGCTGCGCTCGCCGAACTGGAAGAAGGTGCTGGCGGCCGCCGCGCTGCTGCAAGGGGCCATGCTGACGGCCAACTACCTGGACATTTTCGGCGTCATGACGGTGGACGTGGACTGGTTCTTTGGTAACCTGGTGTTTTTCTTTGTGTTTGGCGTGGCCTTGAACTTTCACCTGGAAGAGATCCGCGCCTGGTTGCAGCGCACGCGCTGGTGGTGGGTGGCGGCTTTGGCCGTGTTCACGCTGGGGGCGCTGGTGGAAACCGAAATCTATTTCCGCCTGGAGTTGGGCGATTGGCGCGGCGGCGTGGAAACCCTGGCGGCCACGCTTTTTGCGGTGTCTTTCCTGATGGTCTTCATCGCCTTTGACCGGATCGATATGCCTTATGCCGCCCTGCTGGGCAAAATTGGCCAGAAGAGTTACGGCATTTACCTGATGCATCCGCTTGTGTTGATGCTGACGGCCAAGGTGATTTACCACCTGGCGCCGGCCGTGCTGGGCTGGCAGTGGCTGTTTTTGCCGTTGTTGATGCTGGTGGGGGTGGCGGTCCCGGCGCTCTTGATGCGCATTGTGGCGCGCACGCCGCTCCGCAAGGGATATCACTTTCTGTTCGGTTAGCGTGTTGCCTTGCGCGTCGCAGCTACCTCCGGGGCAGGTTCCGTAAGGCAGCCGGAAAGCAGGGTAAAACCATGAACGCACAAAAGAGTCGCTCTTCATTCTGGCAGATCATTAAAGTTCTGGCGCTGATCGGGGTCGTCGCAGCGGTGGTGCTGGCGGCGGTACGCCTGATCGGCGGCCAACCGCTGGGCATCCGCCACTGGGTGGACGTGCAGTTCTGGCACGCCAATGCGCTGTTCAACGCGCTCAAGCACAGCGGCGAGGTGAAAAGTTTCAGCGAGGGCAACTACACCAACGTCGTCTTTCTGCACCATTCGGTCGGCGAAAACCTGATCACGCAGACCGATCTGCGCCGGCAGCTCAACGACGCGGGAGTGGATTTTTGGGATCACGATTACAACTACTACGGCCTCAACGACCTGAACGGCAATCCCACCGGTTATCACTACCGCATTCCCGGCGACAATACCGATCCGGACGGCCTGGCGAAACTGTTTTCGCAGAAGGTGTACGGGCTGCCGGTCAACGGCATCAGCGGCTTGATGCAGCATGAGGTGATCGTATTCAAGTCGTGCTTTACCGGCAACGCACTGTACGACGACACCCAGGTGGACACGGTGAAGGGCTATTACGAAAGCGTGCACGC
>CALMIB010000086.1 GCA_937863945.1 uncultured Longilinea sp. | reverse complement strand
GTAGGGCGTGCGCACATTGCGCGCAACCAGCCGCAACCCTTTGCAAATCAGGAAATCCAGCGCCACCTGCTCGCCCCATTGGCCGATTCTTTGTTTGTGAGCCCTGTCTGCCATGGGCATTATTATACCCGGCAAACAATTTCGCGCGCTTCAAAATGACTACGCGAATATCCATCCTTTCCACAGCCGAAACTCGCGGGCCTTCTCTGCATCCTCCAATCCCGTTCCCTGTTACAATAGGGATAATTCTCGGAGGCCTTATGCCTGTTGCAGAAATTATTGCCATCGGTACCGAATTATTGTTGGGCGAAATTCAGGATACAAATACCAAACACCTTGCCCGGACCTTGCGGGACAAGGGAATCGATATTTTTCGCGCGACCCTGGTGGGCGATAATTCGGCGCGGATTGCTAACCTGATCCGCGAAGCCGCCAGCCGCTCCGATATCATTCTCACCACGGGAGGGCTGGGCCCTACAGTGGATGATCCCACCCGCGAGGCTGCGGCCCTGGCAATGGGTGTGCCGGCAGAATTCAACCCTGACCTTTGGCAGCAGGTGGAAGCCCGGTTTCAACGCATGGGCAGGCTCCCCACCGAAAACAACCGGAGGCAGGCATTTTTGCCCCATGGCGCGTTGGCTATTGAAAACCCGGTTGGTACCGCTCCGGCGTTTTACGGAACGGTCGGTCAGGCGCTGCTGATTTGTCTGCCCGGCGTACCCCGCGAAATGGAATTTTTGCTGGAAAACGCCGTCCTGCCCCTGCTGGAAGAACGCTTCAACCTGAATGAAACGATCCGCGCGCTCGTCCTGCATTGCGCGGGCGTGGGCGAATCGCAGGTGGATGAATGGATCGGCGATCTGGAGGCCAGCCATAATCCAACGGTTGGACTGCTGGCCCACCCTGGGATTGTGGATATCCGCATCACTGCCAAGGCAACCTCGCTCGCCGAAGCGGATCAGATGATCGCCGCGACGGCCGAGAAAATCCGCGAGCGGGTCGGCAACGCCATCTTTGGGCAGGATGCGGACACCCTGGAAAGCGTGACGGCTGCTCTATTGCAGGCACATCATCTGAGCCTAAACCTGGCCGCGGAGGATCAACTCCGCCCACTTGCTGAGCGCTTGAGCAAGGCCGGCGCGTCGCCTTTGGTAATTTTTCCAACCGGGCCACTTGATTTTGATAGCTGCGTGGCTTCCATGCGCCAGGGTTTACCCAACAACAGCAATGCGGTTGGCCTGTGTGTTGCAACCACCCAACTTGCGCCGGAAAAACGCAACCTCTTAAAAATGGCAATGATCACGCATCGTGCTGTTTACACCGATTCCCGCCAATACGCCGGTCCGGAGGGCAATTATCCGGTCTGGGCGGCCAATTTTACGCTCAATTTTTTACGCCTAAAACTACAAAAATATATCTTGGACAAGGAATGATGAATGGAAAACGTTGACCTGCTGTTACGGAACGCAATCGTTCTGACGATGGATACACAGTTGCACCAGTACGAACCGGGCGCCGTCGCCATCCGCGGCGACAGCATTGTTGCCGTCGATCTGGAGGCTGAAATCACTAAAAATTATTCAGCCGCCACCGTTGTAGATTGCGGCGGCAGGCTGTTGATGCCAGGCCTGGTCAACGCGCACACGCACGTCCCCATGACGCTGCTGCGCGGCCTGGCGGACGACTTGCGCCTGGACGTCTGGCTGCAGGGCTACATGATGCCGGTTGAACGTGAATTTGTTTCGCCGGATTTCGTGCGCCTGGGCACCAAACTGGCCTGCGCCGAGATGATCCGCAGCGGCACAACCAGTTTTGCTGATATGTATTACTTCGAAGATGATATTGCCGACGCCACGGCCGAAGCAGGCATGCGCGCAGTCTGTTCGCAATCGGTGATGAAGTTTCCCACTCCCGATGCACAATCCTATGAAGAATCCATCGCCTACTGCCGCGATTACATCCAACGGTGGAAAGGTCACCCCCTGATCGTTCCATCGGTTGCGCCGCACGCGGTCTATACCTGCACGCCGGAGATTTTCCGCGCCACTGCCGAACTGGCCATTGAATTCGATGTCCCGCTGCACACCCACCTTTCTGAGACCTCCTTCGAGGTGGAAAACGTCCGCCGCGAACACGGCATGCCGGTCATCCCCTATGTCAAAAAGATGGACCTGTTCAACGCCAAGGTGCTGGCAGCCCACTGCGTGTACGTTGACGAGGGCGAAATGCGCACCTTGAAGCACGCAAACGCCGGCGTCGCTCACAATCCCTCCTCCAACCTCAAGCTTGCCTCGGGGATTGCCCCGGTGAAGAAGATGCTGGAAAACGGTTTGAACGTCGGCATCGGCACGGACGGGCCGGCTTCCAATAACGATCTGGATATGTTCGAGGAGTTGCGACTGGCCGCGCTGCTGGCCAAAGGCTCCAGCGGCGACCCCACTGCACTGCCGGCGCAAATGGCGCTGCTGATGGCCACCCGGCTGGGCGCGCAGGCCATGCATATCGGCGATATCACCGGCTCGCTGGAGCCAGGGAAGCGAGCGGATTTGATTTTGGTTGACCTGCTGCCGCTGCACAATTCGCCGCGTTACCAGCGGCACCCGCAGGGCACCTATGCACAGGTGGTGTATGCCTCCAAATCCACGGACGTGACCGATGTGATGATTAATGGCAAATGGGTGATGCGCGATCACAAATTGCTCACGCTAGACGAAGAATCATTAATGCATGCCAGCTCCGACTATTCCCGCCGTATCGACGCTTTCCTCATTGAGCGCGAGCAATCGGTTCTTTCCAAACTGGTGGCCATTGGCGGCACGACCGAAGAAGAGAGCTTTGAGATCCAGGCCAAAGTGCGCATCAATGATCCAAATGTCCTCCTCCAGGCGGTCGAAAATGCGCCCGTCGAAATCCTGCGCCGGCGGCATTACCGGGAATATGACACCTATTTCTGCTTCGCCGATCCAGATCAGGGCATGTTACGTTACCGTGAGGATACTTTCCTCGACGAAAAGGGTGAGATTTCCGGCGTGCGCTCGCGCCTGACATTGATCGGCGTGGCCATCGAACGGTCATATCCCAAGAATGTCCTGCTTTCGCGCAGCCGCTACCTGGCTCCAGCCACGCAGAGTTTGCGTTTTTACCGCGAATACTTCAAACCGGTCTTTGAGATGGAAGTGGAAAAAGACCGCCGCCGCTTCCTGATCCAGTACAAGGATACCGAATTCTTTGTCAACATTGACCGGATTGAAAAACCTTCCGGCTTGGGTGCGTTCCTGGAAATCAAGAGCCGCACCTGGAGCCGTCAGGATGCCGATTTGAAATCCACACTGGCGGCCGAGTTAATCGTGTTGCTCGGCGCCTCGCTTAAGGATGTCAGCTCGGAAGATTATGTGGACATGATCCGCCAGGGACAAAATTAAGACCCGTCACAAGAAAAGAGGCAGCGTGCCGACCCGATCTTCGCTTCCATCGACCCTTCGAATTTTGTTCCTTGCATCCGAGGCTGCGCCTTTGGTAAAAGTTGGCGGGCTGGGAGACGTGGCCGGCTCGCTGCCATCAGCCCTGCGGATGCTCCCGGGTCACCTGCTGGAAGGCCGGTCCCTGGATGTCCGCCTGGTCATTCCCTACCACGGCGAAAACCCCCGCAAACTGCTCGATCCGCAGCCGGTCGCATCCTTCCTGGTGAACCACCTGTCCGGGCCTATTCCAACGCGCGCATTCGTTACCTATGTGGACGATTTACCGGTCTATATGATCGAAGGCGCTCCCATCGGCACCGAAGCGCCCGTCTATACGGGTGATAATTACCTCGACGGTTTAAAATACGCCTTCTTCTCGCTGGCGGCGGTGGAACTGGCCCGGCACTTGAACTGGCAACCCGACGTGCTGCACGCCAATGATTGGCACACCGCGTTGGCCGTCTTCCACCTGGCCAGGCAGCGCCTTTCCCGCGACCCGTTCTTCGCGCAAACCCGCTCGGTGCTCAGCATTCACAACCTTCCGTTCATGGGCGCCGGCGCCGAACGGGCATTGGATGAGTTTGCCATCCGCCCGGTGCGCGATTTGCGGCTGCCCAAATGGGCCCGCCAGTTCCCGCTGCCGCTGGGCCTGCTTGCGGCAGACCGCATCGTGGCAGTCTCGCCGACTTACGCCCGCGAAATCCTGACGCCGGAATTTGGCTGCGGCTTGCAGGATTTCCTGAACTCGCGCTCAGCGGCTATCTCCGGCATCCTTAACGGTCTGGATCAGAAAAGTTGGGATCCTACCCGCGACGGTGCGCTGGTTTCGCGTTTTGGCATTGACTCGCTGGAGCTGCGCGAGGAAAACAAAAAGTCACTGCTGGCCGAATTTGACCTGCCCTACGACCCTCAGATTCCGCTCTTGATCCTCATCAGCCGCATGGACCAACAAAAAGGCATCGATCTGGCCCTGGCCAGCCTGGCGCAAATGGCAGACCGCCCCTGGCAGGCCATCCTGTTGGGCACCGGCGATCCGATCATCGAATCGGCCTGCCGCAGCCTGCAGGCGGAATTTCCCGACCGCGTCCGCGCCGCGATCCGCTTTGATACCCGCCTCTCCCGGCAAATGTATGCCGGCGGCGACGTCCTGCTCATGCCGTCACGCTATGAGCCCTGCGGATTGGCCCAGATGATCGGAATGCGTTACGGCTGCGTTCCGCTGGCCCGCTCCACGGGTGGGCTGCGCGATACCATCTTTGAAGGCGCGCCGGACCGCCCAAATAACGGTTTCCTGTTCGATGAAGTGAAAACAGAAGCACTCAACGCGGCCCTGACGCGTTGCCTGGATCGATTTGCAGACCGCAAAGCCTGGCGCCAATTACAGTTGAACGGGATGCAGCAAGATTTTTCATGGGAAAAATCGGCCATCCAGTACGCCAACCTGTATTTTGATTTGTGGGAGAACCAACGATGAAAACGCGTGTGATTATCCTGGCGGGTGGTGAAGGCACACGTTTGGGCGTCTTGACGGCCAAGCGCACCAAACCGGCGGTTCCTTTTGCGGGCAAATATCGCATCATCGATTTTCCCCTATCCAACTGCGTCAACTCGGGGTTGACCGACGTGATGATCGTCGCCCAATCCCGGCCGCATTCTTTGATTGAACACATCGGCTCCGGCGGCCCCTGGGATCTCAA
>CALMIB010000085.1 GCA_937863945.1 uncultured Longilinea sp. | reverse complement strand
GGCCCGGAAGCCTATGACGGTTTTATCAAACTGGCAAAGACACCGGTTATCCTGTTCGGCGAGACTCTGGTCATCGCGGCTGGTATCATCCATGGACTGAACGGCATTCGCATCGCCCTGAACAGTTTTGGAATCGGCACACGCTATCAGCGGCAAATCTTTATCGGCCTGATGGTCGTTGCAGCCGGGTGCATTGCCATTTTCGTCAAAAGCATGTTCTT
Organism: uncultured Longilinea sp.; assembly: GCA_937863945.1. Lineage (GTDB taxonomy): Bacteria > Chloroflexota > Anaerolineae > Anaerolineales > Anaerolineaceae > Longilinea. The sequence goes on along the minus strand of CALMIB010000085.1, from coordinate 2,403 downwards.
CAGTCACTAAGCGAGCATATAATGTTCACCTCCTCCAAGAAACCACAAGAAGGCACTTTTCTCTGGCTGTTAAAGATCGTTGCCGGGTTGTTAATCATCATCATCCTGGGAATCCATTTTTATGTCAATCATCTGGTCGCGCCGGGCGGATTATTGTCCTATTCCGACGTACTGGCCTATTATCAGAATCCCATCATCCCAATCATGGAGATTATCTTCCTGGTTTTTGTGGTGACGCATGCGCTGCTGGGATTGCGCAGCATTGTGCTCGACCTGAATCCGTCCCAGGTTGTGCTGCGCTGGATCAACATCGGATTCGGCCTGATCGGGGTGTTTGCCATCGCTTACGGAACCTGGTTGGTCCTATTTGTGGTCGCGAAAGGATCCGGCGCTTGACGCGATGCAGGAAAGCACTTAAAATAACTCTTCGCGCAAATTCCTGAATGCTTCAGGAAAATATTCTACAGAGCGAAGGTAACCCGCCCGGGTGAGAGGCGCTCGAAGGAAAAAAGAGAATGGAAAAAGTTGTTATCTCCGCTACCCGCCGCACCGTGACCGGAAAAAAGGTCGGTGCCCTGCGCCGTGAAGGCAAACTTCCCGGCGTCATTTACGGCCATCATGTCGAGCCGATCGCCATCCTGATGGATAGCCGCGAAGCCACCCGCACGCTGGCCACCCTGACCGGTTCGAGCCTGGTCACCATCAACGTGGACGGCAAGGAATATGCCACCCTGGTGCGTGAAAAGCAGCATGACTACATCAAGAACGCCCTGATCCACGTCGACTTCCTCGCCGTCTCGCTCACCGAGAAGATCCGCGCCGAAGTCACCATCGACCTGACAGGCATTGCCCCGGCCGTCAAAGACTTCAGCGCCATGATTGTTCACAACATTTCGGCTCTGGAAGTTGAATGCCTCCCGCAGGATCTGCCGGAAAGCTTTGTTGTCGATCTTTCCAGCCTGGCCAAAATTGGCGATGCCGTCTACGTGCGCGACATTCCTGCACCCGCCAAAGTGGAAATTTTGACCCACGCGGATGAAATCATTGTTGTAGCCACTGCGACCAAGGAAGAAGTGGAAGTGGAAGCTGTTGAAGGCGCCGCCGAACCTGAAGTGATCGAACGCGGCAAGAAAGAAGAAGTCGAGGATTAATCCTCACGTGTTACCAGATCGCAAAAAAACCGGGGCAGGTTTTGTCTGCCCCGGTTTTTATTTTATGTCTTCATCAAATCCATAAATTCCAGTGTGATCGCCGCGGTTATTCCCCACAGCAGTTCGCCATCATACTCATCGAAGAAATATACCGGTTCGCGCGCACCGTTTGGTCGAATCACCTCGCGCAGGCTGTGATGCTCCGGTACAGCCAGCCATTGAAGCGGGATCGTGAACACCCGGCTGACCTCGCTTGCCTGCATATGGATGCCAAACGGCCAGGAAATGACCGCCACAACGGGCGTGATATGGTAATGCGTGATGGTATTTCTTGCAGGCATGAGCCCCAGAATCCGAACGGTTTTCGGGTCGAGCCCTACTTCTTCCTGGCTCTCCCGGAGCGCAGTGGCGATCGGGTCTTCATCCTGTGGTTCAACCGCACCGCCAGGAAAAGCCACCTGGCCTTTATGATCCTGCACCTCCGAGGATCTGCGAATGAACAGCAAATGCCAACCGTCCTCCATCTCCAACAATGGCACCAATACCGCCGCCTTGCGGTGGTGGTCCAACGGTGCAACGGAGGGCTCTATTTTTGCTTCCGCGAGCCGCTGTTCAACCTGCCGGGCAAACGCCATGCCGCTCAAGTGGCCGGGGAAATTTTGCATGCGTCCTCAATTACCGGTCTTCAAGATCCAGATTAGAATCGCCAGCCTCCGCTGAGACCGCGCGTTTGCGGTCTTCATACTCCACCAGGCCGGCTTCACTTAACAATTCCATTGAAAATCCGGCTTCATCTTCGATGATTGGGCGGCCAAAAACCAGATAGCCGGTATGCGCCACCATGCGGTCCACCGGTCTGAAACGCTGCGGTTCCGGTTTGTAGAACCGGAGCATCGTTTCCAACACATCGATAAAGGCAAATTTGTGAAGCCGTAATTCTGTCAACAAGCGGATGACCTGGTTGGTGGTTGGAACGATTGCGCCAAAAAATCCGCCCGGTTTCAACGCAGCCCGCACCTGTGGGATGTAGTCATAACAATTTTGCACATCCAGGAAGAACGCATCCACGCCGGTCTCATCAAAGCCTTCTTGAATATCACGCAGCTTAAAAGTCACCCGGTCCGCCAGCCCCAACTGTTCCAGGTTCCGTTTCGCCAGGGTTTGCATATCCTGGCGGACTTCGTAGGAGGTAACGTGGCCTTCCTGCCCGACGGCATAGGCGAATGCCGTGGTCATCGAGCCTGAGCCGGTT
>CALMIB010000084.1 GCA_937863945.1 uncultured Longilinea sp. | reverse complement strand
GAGGTGAAGGGATGAGATTTCACGGCGGCATGCACAGCATGATCAATTCGCCCGACGAAAAACCGAAGATTACGCGGCAGTTGCTGCTGCGCGTGCTGCATTATGCCAAACCGTACCGCGGCCTGATCCTCACCATGCTGGTTTTGATCCTGGCGAGCACGGGGTTGTCGCTGCTGACGCCTTTGATCCTGCGCGACATGATCGACAAGACCATCCCGGCCGGTGACACCCGCCGGCTGACGCTGCTGGCGCTGGCGCTGCTGCTGATCCCGGCCATCAACGGCGTGATCAACGTGTTCCAGCGCCGCACCAGCGCGCGCGTGGGCGAGGGCGTGATCTACGATTTGCGCCTGGCGCTTTATGCGAACCTGCAGCGCATGTCGCTGCGTTTTTTCACCAACACCAAGGTCGGCGAGCTGATGAGCCGGCTGAACAACGATGTGATCGGCGCGCAAAACGCCATCAGCAGCACCATTGTGGGCATTGTCACGCAGTTCATCCAGGCGGCCGCCGTGCTGGGCGTGATGCTGAGCCTGGAATGGCGGCTGACGCTGATCAGCGTGTTGATTCTGCCGCTCTTTATCCTGGCGGCGCGCCAGTTGGGCGACCGCCTGCGCGAGATGGCGCGCGCGCAGATGGAAGCCAACGCGCGCATGAACGCCATGATGAACGAGACGCTCAACATCGGCGGGGCGTTGCTGGTGAAGCTGTTTGGCCGCCAGGAATTGGAAGTGGACCGCTTCGGGCAGCGCGCCAAACAGGTGCGCGACCTGGGCGTGCAGCGCGCCTTCACCGGATCGATCTTTGCGGCCATCATCGGTCTGATCAGCGCAGTCGGTTCGGCGCTGGTGTACGGCCTGGGCGGCTATTTTGTCATCGAGGGCGCGTTCACGGTCGGCACCATCGTGGCCTTTGGCGCCTACCTGGGCAGCCTGTACGGCGCGCTCTCGGGGCTTTCCAATGCGCCGGTCGAGTTTGCCACCTCGATGGTCAGCTTTGAGCGCGTGTTTGAGGTGGTTGACCTGCCAGTTGAACTGCCAGAGAAAGCGGACGCGGTTGTTTTGAAGGACGTGAGCGGCGGTATCGAATTCGATCAAGTTTCCTTCCAATACGAGCGCGGCGACGAGCATTTGCTTAGCGACGTGCGCCGCTACGGCAGCATGGATAATGTCACGGCAGTGCTTTCGGGCGCGGAAGGCAGCGGCGGGGAAGAGGAAGAAGAAGCGCCGCGCAGCCAGGCACGCGGTGTGGCGCTGGACGGTATCAGCTTTCAGGCCCGCGCCGGGCAACTGGTGGCGCTGGTGGGTCCCAGCGGCGCCGGCAAGACCACGCTGACCTACCTGATCCCGCGGCTGTACGACCCCAGCGCCGGGGTCATCCGCATCGACGGGTACGATTTGCGCGACCTGAAGCTCAGCTCGCTCTCGGCGCAGATTGGCATGGTCACGCAGGAAACCTACCTGTACCACGACACCATCCGCACCAACCTGCAATACGCCAAACTGGACGCCGGCCAGGAGGAACTGGAAGCCGCCTGCCGGGTGGCCAACATTCACGATTTCATCTCCGCGCTGCCGGACGGGTATGACACCATCGTCGGCGAGCGCGGCTACCGCCTGAGCGGCGGCGAAAAGCAGCGCATCGCGCTGGCGCGGGTGATCCTCAAGGATCCGCGCATCCTGGTGCTGGACGAAGCCACCAGCAGCCTGGACAGCGAATCCGAAGCGCTCATCCAGGACGCGCTGGCGAAGGTGATGGCGCAGCGCACCAGCATCGTCATCGCCCACCGCCTGAGCACCATCCTGGCGGCCGACCTGATCCTGGTGCTGGACCGCGGGCGGATCGTGGAGAGCGGCACGCACGCCGAATTGCTGGCGCAGGGCGGGCTGTACGCGCACCTGTACCAGACCCAGTTCCGCAAGGAAATGCATCTGCAAGGCGGATTGTGATCGGGCCGGTGAAATCGCGCTGAAAGCGTTTGCCCTGTGCCGTTTTTCTGGCTATACTCAACACAGGTGAGCATATGAGCGCAGAAGAGAACATCATTTATAAGAAGATCGCCGACCAGATCCGCCTGGAGATCCTGGAGGGGCGCCTGCAGCCCGGCAGCCGGCTTCCATCCATCCGTGATTTGACCCGCCAGTGGCACTGCACCCCCGGCACGGTGCAAAAAGCCTACCTTGAGCTGGCTCGTCAGGGGCTGGTGACCAGCCGGGCCGGCAAGGGCACGCACGTGGCCGGCGGCATCGACCCGGTGATGATGCAATCGCAGGGAACGCTGCGCAAGGCCACGCTGGTGCACCGCGCGGAAGAATTCCTGCTGGAGGTGCTCACGGCGGGCTTTGACCTGCCGGAGATCCAGCAATCCTTCGAGCTGGCGCTGGATCGCTGGCGCGCGCTGGCACAGGCGCCCAGCACGCCGCCCGGGCAGACGTTGCACTTCTATGGCAGTCACGACATGGCCGTCACCTGGCTGGCCAGCCACGCGCAGGAGATTGCCCCCGGCGCGATCTTGCAGCTCAACTTCACCGGCAGCCTGGGCGGGCTGATGGCGCTGGCCGACGGCCGCGCCGACCTGGCCGGCTGCCACCTGTGGGACCCGGAAACGGACAGCTATAACCTTCCCTATATCCGCAAATTCTTCCCGGGCAAGCACATGCTGGCCGTGCGGCTGGCCGAACGGCGCATTGGCCTGATTTTGCCGGCGGGCAACCCCAAAAACATTCAAACCCTGGCGGATCTGACGCGGCCCGGGGTGCGCTTTGTCAACCGGCAGCTCGGCTCGGGCACGCGCGTGTGGCTGGACGCGGTGCTGGGGCAGCAGGGCATCGACGCGGCGAAGATTTTGGGCTATGAGGATGAGAAAACCACCCACTCGGAGGTGGCGCGCGCCGTGGCCGAGGGCCAGGCAGACGCCGGGCTGGGGTTGGAATCGGCGGCGCTGGCTTTCAAACTGGATTTCCGCTTTTTGGTGACCGAATCGTATGACCTGGTCACGTTTGCCGAGCGGGCGCAGCGCGAGCCGCTGCAGCGCCTGCTGGCCTGGCTGCAAACCCCCGCGGCGCGCGAAGCGCTGGGGAGCTTAAAGGGGTACGATTTCCACAAGTGCGGTCAAAAAGTCGATGTGTAAATGAGTTCTGATGAATTGCCTAATGACAAAAGAAGTAGCGGCTTAAAATTCCGGTAGTAACGGGTCGCGACCCGCTACCGGGAATGCAGAATCAAATTGTTGAAGTTGGGAAAATAATCCTACTGCTGCCTGGGATCCGGCGTGAGCGGTTTTTCGGGGCGGGCAGTGCCGCACACCCGGCAGGTGGCATCCTCGGCGCCAAAGGCCACCCCGCAGGTGGGGCAGTGAGTAAATCGATCCCAGGCGGCTTCCAGCAGAGCGCGCGCCGCGCGCTCCTGCTTCAGGCGGTCCTCGTAGGCTGCCTCGATGGCCTCGGCCGTTTGCCGGATGACCTTCCAGGCGCGTTCTTTGAGTTGCAAATTGGCAACCGCTTCGGCCAGGTCGGCGCTGGAGGCCAGGGTTTGCCCGGCCACGTCCACCGCCTGCCCGGGGGTGAGCCGCCCGCTGAGCAGGCGCAGCCCCTTGGAGGCCACGTCAAGCAGCTTCGCGCCGCCCGAGGTCACCACCGCCAGCACGCCGCGCGTCGAGAGGTCGTTGACCTTGATCTCGGTGCCGTCGTCCCTGGCGACCAGGTTGACGGTCATGGCGGCCACGCGGTCGAACTGGCCGAGCAGGAAGATGGTGACGTTGAGCGCATCCGGCGGCCCGCCCGCGGCGGCCACGGTCTGCGAGGAATTGAACTCGGCGCGCAGTGGCTCGACAAGGTCGGCCGGCTCGACGCCGCGAAAAAAGGCGGTGTTGCCGCTGATGGCCGCGCCGGCGGCCGCGCCCGCGCCGATGCCCAGCACCGCGGCGGCGGCTGAAAGCAGGTCGTCATCCGCGCTCTCGGCGGCTTCAGCGGCTTTGGCGTCCACCTCGGCCTTCACGCGCGCGGCGCGTTCGCGGCGCCTGATGTTGCGCTGTGCCAGCTCGCGTTTGCGCGCCAGCGCGGCGGGCAGGTCCATGGCGGAAAATTGCGAGGCGAAAAAAACCTGGTCGGCGGGCGGCAGTTGGGCAAAGAAGGCGGTAAGGTCCGCGTCCAGCGCGGCCTGTTGTTCGGCGCTCAGTTTTCGCAGGGGATCATCAGGCATGGGGGCCTCGGAAAGGGAGGTGATGAGTTCCGGGTAGGATCAAGCCCGGGAAAGGGATGCAGAATGCAGGTACGCTTCGACTGCATCCTCACCCAGTATACTATAAGGACGTACGCAGAATCACTGGTGAGGTTGTGAAAAATGGAAAACCGTGAGCGGTTCTGGCAGCACATCGATCGATTGGTCGCCGGGGCGGAGGTGGTCATCGACCGGCCGGCCGGTACGGCGCACCCGCGCTACCCGGATTTAATCTATCCGCTGGATTACGGCTATCTGAAGGGAACGTCCGCGGCCGACGGCGGCGGGATCGACGTATGGCGCGGCAGTCTGCCGGGTGGCGCGGTCACCGGCGTGATTTGCACGGTGGATTTGACCAAACGCGACTCGGAAATCAAGATTCTGCTGGGTTGCACACCCGAGGAGATGCAATTGGCGTTGCGAACGCATAACGATGGATCGATGGCCGGGGTGTTGATTGCAAGAGAATAATTCACCACGGAGGACACGGAGAAGAGAAGATTAAGAAGTAAGAAAATTACGATCCATTTTCGAACAAAGTCGATATAAAAAGAAGAGACCGATTGATTATCAAGTCTCTCCCCTTTTTTTTAAATAATTTCTTCTCCGTGTTCTCTCTGTGTCTCCGTGGTTATCTTCCCTAGAGATTGAACCGGATGTTGAGGATGTCGCCGTCCTTGACCGGGTATTCCTTGCCTTCCAGGCGCAGTTTACCGTGCGCTTTGGCTGCGGCCATGCTGCCCAGCGCCATCAGGTCATCGTAAGCCACCACCTCGGCGCGGATGAAGCCCTTCTGCAAATCGGTGTGGATCACGCCGGCGGCTTCGGGCGCCAGCGCGCCGCGGCGCACGGTCCAGGCGCGGCATTCGTCCTCGCCGGCGGTGAAAAAGGATTGCAGCCCGAGCAGGTCGTAGGACAGGCGGATCATCTTGTTCAGGCTGGGTTCCTCGATGCCGTATTCCTGCAGGAACAGTTCGGCCTCTTCGGGCGAGAGCTGGGCGATGTCCATCTCCAGCCTGCCCTGCAACGCGACCAGTTGGGTATGCTTGTGCGCATAGGCGATTTCCGGCGCGCGCTGGCCTTCGGCCAGGTTGAGCACCACCAGCAGCGGCTTGCGGCTGAGAAAACCAAAGCCGGCCATCATCTTTTCTTCCTCGGCACTGATTTCAACGTCGCGCAGCGGGGTTTCCTCGTTCAACGCGCCCTGTAACCGGGTGAACAACTCGATTTCGCGATCGATGACGGCCTTGTCGCGGCCGGCGCCCTTCTTGCGCTCCTCGGCCAGGCGTTCGAGTTTGCGCTCGACGGCGATCAGGTCGTTGAGCACGAACTCGCTGTCCATGGCCAGGATGTCGCGCAGCGGATCGATGCTGCCGCTGGGATGCGGCAGATTCTCGTCTTCAAAGCAGCGCACCACCTCGATGAACCCGTCCATCTGCGAAAGTTGGTTGAGCAGCGTGCCGGAGATGCCCGCCTTGCTGGCCGAACCGTCCAGTCCGGCGATGTCGCTGTAGGTGACCTTGGTGTAAATCTTCTTCTTCGGCTTGAACATATCGGTCAGCCGGTCGACGCGCGGATCGGGCACGTCCACCACGGCGGTGTGCACCTCGATGCGCCCGCTGGCCCCGGTCGGCTGCGTGCCGCGGGTGAGCGCGTTGAACAATGTCGTTTTGCCGGATTGCGGCAGTCCAATAATTCCCAGACGCATGAGAATCCTTGACCCTTCAGAGAGAAATGGATATACTAAGTGCTCACAAGGCCGAAGTGGCGGAACAGGCATACGCGCACGACTCAAAATCGTGTTCCGAAAGGAATGTGGGTTCGATTCCCACCTTCGGCACCAAAATTATAACACAGGCCCCTCATCATCCATGGGGGGCTTTGCTTGTCTGAATGAGGCGATCCATCATTACACATATGCCCAAAAGGGTAATTATGGACAAGCCATATTTATCCTTTAAGGCTCAAGTGTAAATTTGGATCGTTTGTTTGTCATAAAGCGTGGGGAGCGCATGGAAGAGGCTTTTGTGATAAGCTTCAGGCTGAATGTTGGGTTGGGGAGTGTATTTTGAAATTTCTGCGGATTCTCATCTTTGGGGCGCTGGTGCTGCTCGCAGCCTGCCAGCCGCGAGCGGCGACAACCGCGCCGATGGACGCACCCACCGCAGCTCCGACTGTGACGCGCACGCTGCCCGCCGCGACCCAAACCGCGGTCGCGCCAACGCCCACCCCAACGGCCGCGCCGTTGGCGTTCTGTTCGCCGCTGCAGGGCTTGGGGCAGGCCGACCTTCTGGCGCGCATTAGCAACCCGTTCGATCCGCCCGCGCCGGGCTCGGACATGCCGCACCAGGGCGTCGATATCGGCGATTTTGACCCGGCCGGCGCGGCGCGCATGGCTGTGCCGGGGCGGGGCGTGCTGGCTGCCCTGCCCGGCACGGTGGCGCTGGTGCAGCCGGATCGCTTTCCGTACGGCGCGGCGGTGATCGTCGAGACGCCGCTGGAGGCGCTGCCCGCCGAATTGCAGGCGCAGTACCGCGCGTTGGAAGACTGGCCGCCGCGTTCACCCAACGACGCGCTGACCTGCCCGCCGCCGCCGGAGCCGTTTCAATGGGATGAATCCGGCCAATCATTGTATGTGCTGTACGCGCACCTGGGTTCGACCGCGAATTTAAACGTGGGCGACGATGTCGCCTGCGGGCAGGCGCTGGGCACGGTGGGGCAGAGCGGTAACGCTCTGGCGCCGCACCTGCACTTCGAGGCGCGCATCGGACCGGCCGGGGCGCGCCCGGGCAGCCTGGCGCACTACGACGTGAGCGCGTCGGCGCAGGAGATGGCGGCCTATTGCGAGTGGCGCGTCAGCGGAACGTTCCGGTGGGTCGATCCGGTTGAGATTTTGAAATCCCTGGAGAAAAAAAGATAACCACAAGGCAACCCTATTCGAGAATAACCGGCTCCACCGGCGGTTGCTCCGCTTACCCGACCAGCGCCTTTAGATACTTCTCCGTCATCCGGTCCAACCCAAAATTTTCTTCGGCGCGTTTGCGCGCGGCGGCCCGGTAGTCCTCCGGATGGCGCAGCACCTCCAGCGCGGCTTCGGCCAGCGGTTCCACCACCGGCGGCTCCAGCTTCCAGTAATTGCTGCCGTAGGGCGCCACCTGCCCCGCGCCGTCGGCCAGCAGCTCGGGCAGCGCCCCGGTGGCAAAACTCACCACCGGCAGCCCGCAGGCCAGCGCCTCGACGACCGAATTGGGGCAGGCCGCGTTCAGGTCGGCCGAGAACAGCAGGTGCGCCGAGCGGTCCACTCGCGGAATCTGGTCGCGCGGTACCACGCCGGCCCAGTTGACGCGCACGCCGGTCGGCATGTGCATCGATGCGCGCAGCCCCGAAGGCACCTCGCCCACCACCATCAACTCCACCGGCTGCGTCACGCGCCGCGCCAGCTGCGCGGCCAGCGCCAGCGCGTTCTCCAGGCCGGGCTCGTTGCCGCCGCCCAGGTGGGCTTCCACCAGCAGCAGCCGGATGAAGTCCTTCGGCCGCTCGCCTTCACCCTCGGGCGAAAAGACGTTCAGATTCACGCCGTTGTAGATGACCTCGTGGCCGGCGCGGGTGCTGCCGTGCACCGTTTGCCACCAGGTGCGCGCGAACTGGCTCTGATAGACGATATGGTCGGCAATCCGCCCGCGGATCAATGCCAGCAGGCGGTTGTTCCACTCGGACTTAAGATAATGGCGCACGCCGGTGAAGCGCTTGCGGTGAATCCAGTTCATGCCATTCAGGCGCTGCACGATGCGCACGCCGTTGCGTTTGGCCGCCAGCAGGTCGGTGATGCGACTGGTGCCGCCGATCATCAAAATCGCGTCCAACGCCGGGTCGCGCGGATCATCCACCAGCGTCACGCCGCGCGCGGTCAGCCCGTCGCTCAGGCGCGCGCGAAACGACGCCGGCCCGCCCACGCCGTGCAGGCGCGGCAGGACGCACACCCGCGCAGAGGTCCGGGCCGCTTCGGTCATGCGCCTTTTTCCTGCCTGCGGCTGAGCACGATGGAGGCCAGGAAGATGGTCAGCAGCAGCGCGGCGACGCCGGTCAGGTAAATTGGAATCACCTCCAGCGAAATGCGCCGCGCCAGCACGCCCGCCAGCGACGATAACACCGCCCCGCCCAGCCCGGCCGCGGATATCTGCATGCCGATGGTGTTGGCGGCATGTTTCGCGCCGACGCGGTCGCTGGTGAGCGATACCAGCGCCGGGAAGACCGGCGCGATGGCAAAACCCACCGTCGCAACGCCGATCAGGCTGACCGTGTTGCTGGGATTCCACCACAGCAGCAGCGCGCCGGCCAATGCCAGCAGCAGGCTGCCCGCCACCAGTTTGCGCCCGCCGACGCGGTTGGCGTACAGGCCGGCCAGCACGCGCCCGACGGTGAAGGTGAACCAGTAGCTGCCGGTCCAGAAGCCGGCAGCCTGCGGATCGATGCCGCGCGATTCGGTCAGCAGCGAATAGGCCCAGTTGCCCAGGATGACTTCCATGCCGGTGTAGAGAAAGAAAAGCAGGATGCTCAACCACACGCGCGGCTCGCGCAGCGTTTGGCGCATGGGCGTGCGGTAATCGGTCAGTTTGCGCTCGCCTTCGCCGCCGGCAGGCTTGCCGTCGCGCCACAGGGAGGCGGTCAACGCGAAACACACCGCCAGCAGCACCTGTGCCGTGCCCACCACCCAGTAGCCCGTCCGCCACAGGCCGGTGTTGTTCAGGCCGACGGTCATGATGATGGGGCCGAGGGTGATGCCCACGCCAAAACTGGCGTGCAGCCACTGCATCAGGCTTTCCTTGAAGTGCGCCGCCACGTAGGTGTTGATGGCGGCATCAATCGCGCCGCCGCCCAACCCGGCGAACACCGCCAGGCCCACCATCACCGGCCAGGCCGGCGCCACCGTGTAACCCAGCAGCGAAAGGCCGGTCACCGCGCAACTGGCCGCCAGCAGCCCGCCCACGCCCAACCGCGCCATGATCTTGCCGCTGATGAAACTGGAGGTCATATAGCCCGCCATCGCGGCCACCAGCATGAAACCCAGCGAATCGAGCGGCTGATTAAACTCGGCGCGCAGGGTCGGCCAGGCCACGCCCATCAGTCCGTCCGGCAGGCCCAATGAGATAAATGCGATAAATGCCAGCGCCACCAATCCAACCAGGGATCGTTGCATGCCGGTGGACTTCACTTGCGCTTTCGTTTCCAAACAAAACCCTCAATCCACAAAATTTAGAATCGCCTGCGCGATGCGCTCGCCGGCATGCCCATCGCCAAACGGGTTGGCTGCCTGGGCCATGGCGGCATAGGCGGTCGGGTCCTCCAGCAGGCGCACCGATTCGGTCAGGATGGTATCAAAATTGGTTCCCACCAGCTTCAACACGCCGGCCGTCAGACCTTCGGGGCGTTCGGTCACGTCGCGCAGCACCAGCGTGGGCTTGCCCAGGCCGGTGGCCTCCTCCTGGATGCCGCCCGAATCGGTCAGCACCAGCGTGGAATGCTGCATCAGGTGCACCATCGGCAGGTAATCCAGCGGCTTGAGCAGGGTGATGTTGGCCACGCCGCCCAGCAGGCGGTAAACCGGCTCCTGCACGTTTGGGTTGAGGTGCACCGGGTACACCAGCTCCAGCCGGTCGGGGAAGCGTTCGGCCAGCGCCTTGAGCGCGGCGCACACCTCTTCCAGGGGCGCGCCAAAATTTTCGCGCCGGTGGGCCGTTACCAGCACCAATTGTTTACCGCCCGGGTGGATATCCAGTTGCCGCAGCAGTTCCTGTGCCTCGGCGGGCGCGGGACGTTTGACGATCTCATGCAGAGCGTCGATGACCGGGTTGCCGGTCACGTCGATGCGCCAGTCGGGCACGCCTTCCTTCAGCAAATTCTGCCGGCTGTGTTCGGTGGGCGCGAAGTGCAGGTCAGCCACCACGCCGGCCACCCGGCGGTTGATCTCCTCCGGGAAGGGCTGCCATTTGTCGCCGGTGCGCAGCCCGGCTTCCACATGCCCCACGCGGATGCGGTTGTAATAGCACAGCAGCGCGGCGGTCATCACTGTGGTCGTGTCGCCCTGCACCAGCACCCAGTCTGGCTTTTCCGCGCGCAGCACGGGATCCAGGTGGGTCAGAATGCTGGCGGTCAATTCCGCCAGGCTCTGGTTGGGGCGCATCAGGTTCAAATCCACATCGGGCGTGATGTCGAACAGGTTCAGCACCTGGTCCAACATCTCGCGGTGCTGGGCGGTGACGCATACGCGGCTTTCAATGCCCGCGGTGCGCGCAAGGGCTGCCACCACCGGCGCCATTTTGACGGCTTCAGGGCGGGTGCCAAAGATGGAAAGAACGCGAAGGGGCGGCATGTCGTTATTCCTTTCGGGCAGGCGGGAAGTGTTCAGCCGGATGCGCGCCTGTGCAGCGATTATGATTTGCGCACGCCAATTTTGAACACGCGGAAGCCCAGTCCCTGCCAGGTTTCGGCCGGCCAGCCGTTGACCGTGTCCACGATCACGCGCGCCGGGGTGAGCTGCGCCGCCACTTCCGGCTGCAGCTCGCGCAGCGGGGTGTGCCCCACCAGCAGCAGCAGCGCGTCGGCGTCGGCGATGGCCTCGGCCAGCGTCGGCACGATGTTCAGGCCGTCAATACGCGCGTCCGTCTTGTACGGTTCATAAGCCTTCACCACGGCGCCGGCTTTTTGCAGCAGGTGCGCCGCCTCGACGGCCGGGCTCTCGCGCAGGTCGTCCACGTCGGGCTTGTAGGAAAGCCCCAGCGCGGCGATGGTCTTGCCTTCCAGTTGGCCGCCCAGCGCGCGCCGCACCAGTTCCACCACGTAATGCGGCTGGCCGTCATTCACCCGGCGCGCCGTGGCGATCAGCGGGGTCAGGTCGGGCGCGGCTTCCACCAGGAACCACGGATCGACGCTGATACAGTGGCCGCCCACGCCCGGGCCGGGGTTGAGGATGCGCACGCGCGGATGGCGGTTGGCAATGGCGATCGTCTCCCAGATATCCACGCCAAAGCGGTCGGCCAGGCGAGAAAACTCGTTGGCGATGGCGATGTTGACGTCGCGGTAGGTGTTTTCCATCAGCTTGACCATCTCGGCCGTGGTCGCGTCCGTCAGGATGATCTCGCCTTTGACGAAGGTGGCGTACAGGTCGCGGCCGGCTTCCGCCGAGGCACGGTCCACCCCGCCGATCACGCGCGCGTTTTCGATCAGCTCGCGCAAAATCTGCCCGGGCAGCACGCGTTCGGGCGAATAGGCCAGGTGAAAATCGACGCCGGCCTTCAGCCCGGATTTTTCCAGGATAGGCGCGACGATATCCAGCGTGGTGCGCGGTGGCGAGGTGGATTCAAGCACCACCAGGTTGCCGCGCTGCAACACCGGCACAATCGACTCGGTCGCCGATTTGACGAAGTCCAGGTCGGCGCGCTTGTCATCGTAGAAGGGCGTCGGCACGGCAATCACGAAGGCGTCGGCGGCTTCGGGCTTTTGGCGGATGGCAAGGTGCCCGGATTTGATCGCCGCCTGAACCAGCGTGCGCAGCCCGGGTTCATAAATGTGAAGTTCGCCGTTTTGCAACCCGGCGACGATGTGCGGATTCACGTCCACGCCGGTCACCTGCAAACCGGCCGTGGCAAAGGTGCTGGCCGTGGGCAGGCCGATATAACCCAGCCCGATGACGCAAATTTTGTTGAATTTCACAGGCGCTCCTTGCGATTCTATTTCCACTCCCGTTTTTTTTCACGGAGCGAATGGTTATTATCTCATAACTGTCCGGGGTTGCGTAGGCTTCAAATTCGGCATGTTCCGTGCAACCTGTTATCTGCCAATCCATTCGACTTGCCCCTATTTTAAGCCCGTGATACACTTTTAACGTGCCCAAACAGATTCTCGTTGCCAGCCCACATCTTGCCTTTGGTGAATTGCTGCGCCTCAGCCTCGAGGAAAGCGGCCAGTACCGCGTGCGCCTGGCGCAAACCAGCGCCGAAGCACGCGGCAGCGCCGGACGGGCCATCTTTTCGCTGCTCATCCTGGATGCCGACCTGAAGGACTGCGTCTTTGCCGACCTGGCGCGCGAAATCCAGGAGCAGCAGTCGCAGGCGCGCCTGATCCTGATTCCCCCGGATAACAATCCCCAGCATCCTGCCCTCAAGGGCCTGAGCGCCGACGCCTACCTGAACAAGCCGTTCTATCTGCCGGACTTGATGGAAATGGTCGAGCGGCTGATGTCAGCGCCGGCGGCCGACGAAGCAGCCCCCGAACCCGCGCCGGAGGCCGCCCCGGAGAGCACGCCCGCGGACGTCCCCGCGCCGCCCGCCGAACGCCCCGCCTGGCTGAAAAATACCACCGGCGCGCAGCGCCTGCTGGATGAAGCCCTCAACGACTCGCGCGCGCGGGCCGCCATCGTACTCAACGATGGACAGGTCTGCGCCAGCAGCGGAAATCTGCCCCCCGCCGCGGTGCAGGAATTGACCGAGATCCTGGCGCGTACCTGGGAACGCCACAAGAATTACGACCTGGCGCGCTTCATCCGCCTGAGGGAAGGCGGTGAACACCTGCTGTATGCCACCAGCCTGGCCGACCGGGTGGCGCTGGCGCTGGCCTGCGATGTGACCCTTCCGTTGACGCGCGCGCGCGGCAAAGCCATTTTGCTGGCGCGCCAACTGGCCGAACTGCCCCCCGAAGAAGCACCGGCCGCGCCGGAAGCGGTCGCTGCCCAACCGCCTGAACCCGCGCCCGAACCCGAACCACCGGAGGAAGATTCCCAACCGGAAGACGAGGATGCGCTGGAGGACGGCGGAATGGAAATCCCCGACCTGCGCCTGCTGGAATTGCTGGCCGACGCGCCTCCGCCCAACCCGGCGGCTGCCGGGAACTGGGCGCCGGAAGCTGCCGGCGAAACCGCGCCGCACGCGCTCAACCTGCCCTGGGAGCAAATTCTGGCGGGGCCGCCAGTGCGCCTGCCGGACGAACCGCCCTCGCCCTACGATGCTCCCACCATCGCCATCCGCCGCCGGCCGTCGGCGGCCAGTGATGCCCCCACCGTTGCCATCCGCGCGCAGGAAAACGGCAACGGCCAGCCTGCCCCCCAGGCACCCCGGCCGGCCGACCTCATTTCCACGCCGCCGCCGGCCATCCTGCCAGCCTCCACCGCGCCCCGGGTTGCGCCGGATGAAAATGCCGCGCCGCAGCAGTTCTCGGAAGCGCCGCGGGGCAGCCTGCTTTCGGTCGAACCGGTCTCGCCGACCCTCAGCCACCTGGCCTACACCGCCCTGCTTCTGCCGCGCATCCCGCAGCACGTGCTGGTCGGCGAGCTTTGCGAAGAGCTGGGGCTGTGGGTGCCGCAGTTGTGCCTGGCCTTCGGCTGGCGGCTGGAAGGCATGTCCATCCGCCCGGAGACGCTTCAATTCACCCTGCAGGTGGCGCCCTCCGTTTCGCCGGGCAACGTGGTGCGAATTTTGCGTCAGCGCACCTCGCAGCGCATCTTCAGCCGCTTCCCCGAACTCAAGGAACTCAACCCCTCGGGCGACTTCTGGGCGCCGGGATACCTCATCATCAGCGGTTCAACCCCGCCTCAGCCCAATTTGCTGCACGATTTCGTCGTTCAAACGCGCCGCCGGCAGGGCCTGACGGTGAGTTGAGCGCCGCCTGAAACAAGAGGAGCGCCATGCCTCCAGTTCTTTATTTAATTGACGGCCACGCGCTGGCCTACCGCACCTATTTTGCGCTGGCAACCGCCGGCGAACGCCTGCAAACCCGTTCCGGCGAACCCACCGCAGGCATTTACGGCTTTTGCAGCGTGCTGCTGAAAATACTGGAACAGGATCGCCCCGATTACCTGGCAGTGGCCTTCGACACCGGCAAAACCTTCCGCAACGATCTGTATCCCGACTACAAGGCCACGCGCGCCAAGATGCCCGACGACCTGCGCGCGCAAATCGAGCGCCTGCGCCAGATCGTGGATGCCTTCAACCTGCCGCGGCTGGAAAAAGAGGGCGTCGAAGCCGACGATGTGCTGGGCAGCATCGCCAGGCAGGCTGTTGAAAAGGGGCTGGGCGTCAAAATCATCACCGGCGACCGCGACCTGCTGCAACTGGTGCGGGAGCGCGTCATCGTCAACCTGGCGGGCAACAAGCTCTCCGAGGCGCGCGATTTCACCGCCGCCGACGTGGTCGAAACGCTGGGCGTGCGCCCCGAACAGGTCATCGAGTACAAGGGCCTGGTCGGCGATAAATCCGACAACATCCCCGGCGTGCCCGGTGTGGGTGAAAAGACTGCCGTCGGCCTGCTGCAGCAATATGCCACCCTGGAAGAGATTTACGCGCACATCGATGAGCTCAAGGGCGCAGTGCGCACCCGCCTGGAAAACGGCCGCGATCTGGCCTTCCTCAGCCGCGACCTGGCCACCATCCGCACCGATGTGGGCGTCTCGCTGGACCTGGAAAAGGCGCGCGCCAATGATCTTGACCTGCCGGCCGTGGAGGCCATCTTCCGCGAGCTGGAATTTAAATCGCTCATCGCGCGCCTGCCCAAACTGGCGCCCGGCTACCAGCCGCCGCAGGCAGCCGCTGCCGGCGGGCAGCTTTCGCTGTTCGGCGAACCCATTACGCAGATCTCGCAGAGCGAAACCTTCGATAACCATTTCACCGTCGTTGATACGCCCGAAGCGCTCAGGGAACTGCAACATGTACTCGCAAAGGCGGAGGGCCTGGCGGTGGATACCGAAACCACCGGCATCGATCCGCTGCGCGCCGAACTGGTGGGCATTTCGCTCTCGGTCGCCGAGGGCCAGGGTTACTACATCCCGGTCGGCCACCGCACCGGCGAGCCGCAACTGCCGCTGGAGACCGTGCGCGCTGCCCTGCTGCCGGCCTTCACCGACCCCGGCCTGCCCAAATACGGGCACAACGCGAAATACGACCTGCTGGCGCTGCGCCAGGCCGGCCTGGACCTGGCCCCCATCACCTTCGACACGATGATCGCGGGCTTTCTCATCGATCCCGCCTCGCGCGCCCTGGGGTTGAAGGACATGGCCGAGGACTACCTCAGCCTGACGATGACGCACATCGAGGAGTTGATCGGCAAGGGCAAGAACCAGATCAGCATGGACGCCGTGCCGGTCGGGCGCGCGGCCGCCTACGCCGCCGCCGATGCCGAGGTGA
This sequence comes from uncultured Longilinea sp., assembly GCA_937863945.1. Lineage (GTDB taxonomy): Bacteria > Chloroflexota > Anaerolineae > Anaerolineales > Anaerolineaceae > Longilinea. The sequence goes on along the minus strand of CALMIB010000084.1, from coordinate 7,805 downwards.
CCCTGCGGCTGGTGGCGCCGCTGCGCGCCAAAATGGCCGAGCGCGGCGTGGAAAAACTCTTCGAAACGGTCGAAATGCCGCTGGTGCCCGTGCTGGCCATGATGGAGCAGAACGGCATCGCGCTCGACCTGGATTTTCTCAAGCAAATGTCGGTTGAACTGACCGCCCGGCTGGGCGAGATTGAAACGAAAATCTACAGCCTGGTTGGCTACAACTTCAACCTCAATTCCACCCAGCAGCTTTCGGACGTGCTGTTTAAGACGCTCCGGCTGTTGCCGCCCGATCCGCGCAAAAAGACCGCCAGCGGGCACTTCTCCACCTCCGCCGATGTGCTCGAGGAGCTGCGCGGCCAGCACGACGTGGTGGACCTGATCCTGGAATACCGCGAACTGGCCAAGCTCAAGTCCACCTACCTGGACGCGCTGCCGCTGGAAGTCAACCCGGCCACCGGGCGCGTGCACACCTCCTTCAACCAGGTCGGTTCGGTCACCGGGCGGCTGGCATCGTCAGATCCCAACCTGCAAAACATCCCCACGCGCACCGAACTGGGCCGCAAGGTGCGGCAGGCTTTCGTCGCCGCGCCCGGCCACCTGCTGCTCTCGGTGGACTATTCGCAGATCGAGCTGCGCATCGTGGCGGCCATGTCCGGCGACGAGGCTATGCGGGCTGCCTTCCTGGCCGGGCAGGATATCCACGCCGCCACCGCGGCGGCCATTCTCAACATTCCGCTCGAGCAGGTGACCAAAGACCAGCGCCGCAACGCCAAAGCCATCAACTTTGGCCTGATCTACGGCATGAGTTCCTTCGGGCTCAGCCGCAGCACCGGCCTGACGCTGGCAGAGGCTGAAAACTTCGTCAAAGCCTACTTTGCCCAGTTTCCCGGCGTGCGCGCCTACCTGGATGACCTCCGCCGCCAGGCGGGCCAGCGCGGGTACGTCGAAACCCTGCTGGGCCGGCGGCGCTACTTCCCCAATCTGCAAAGCGGATCGAATTACAACCTGCGCGCGCGCGAAGAACGCGAGGCCATCAACGCGCCCATCCAGGGCACTGCCGCCGACATCATGAAGCTGGCCATGATCGCGCTGCCCCCCGCGCTTGATCAAGCCGGCCTGCACGCGCGCCTGTTGTTGCAGGTGCACGATGAACTGGTGCTGGAGATACCTGAAAACGAATTGCAAGGGACGGCGCGCGTGGTGCAGGATATAATGGAGAATGCGTATCCGCTCTCCATTCCCCTGGAAACCGAAGCCCGTTCGGGCATCAGTTGGGGTGTGCTGCAGCCGCTCAAATAAAATTTCAAAGACAAGCAGGTGATTATGTCCGGTAACCAGGACGCCTATAAAAACGCGATGAACCAGGGCCACAATGCCGCCTGGGAGCAAAACTGGGACGAAGCCGCCCGGTGGTATCAGCAAGCCCTGGATGCGCTCCCCAATGATGCCGTGGCGCTGACCAGCCTGGGGCTGGCGCTGTTCGAGCAGCGCCGCTACGACGAGTCGCTTGGTTATTACCAGCGCGCCGCCAATTTATATCCCAACGATCCCGGCCCGCTGGACAAAATGGCGCGCCTCTACGAGCTGCAGGGACGCATCCCCGAGGCTGTGCAGGTGTGGATGACCGCTTCCAATTTGCATCTCAACCTGCGCGACGCCGATAAGGCGGTTTCCGACCTGCAACAGGCCATCGCGTTGCAGCCCGAAAACGTGAACGCGCGTTCGCGCCTGGCGATGATATTGGATAAACTGGGCCGCAAAAACGAAGCCGTCACCGAATACCTGGCGGTGGCCAGCCTGCTGCAAACCACGGGCGATAAATCCAAGGTCAACCAGATCATCCAGTACCTGTACCAGTCGCAGCCGGAGAACCCCGAGCTGCGCCACGCGCTGACCCTGCTGCGCAACAAGCAGCCGCTGCCGCGCCCGGCCAAACCCCGCCGCAGCGGCACCGGCCCGATCCCGACCGAACCGTCCCATCAACTCGAGAAAGCCAAAGAAGCGCCGCAGACGCCCGACCCGATCCAGGAAGCGCGCCAATCGGCCATGGCCGAACTGGCCGCGATGCTCTTTGCGCAGGCCGACGAGAGTCAGGCCGGGCAGGGCAGCCGCCGCGGCATCAGCGCGCTCACCCGCGGGACGGGCAACCTGTCGTTGGAGCAGGCCGAACAGACCCGCATCCTGCTGCACCTGGGCCAGGCGATCGACTCGCAGGCGCAGGGACAGGAGAAGCAGGCCGCCGAGGAATTGGAACGCGCCGCGTCCATCGGCCTGCGCCAGCCGGCCGCGTACTATGACCTGGGGCTGCTCACCTGGCAAAACAATCCGCAGGCCTCCATGCGCTACCTGCAGGAATCCGTCAAACATCCCGATTACGCCCTGGCTTCCTACCTTTTGATGGCGAAAATCCAGGAGCAGGCCGGTGAAATGGGCGACGCGGTTTCCAACGCGCTTCAGGCGCTGCGCCTGGCCGATCTGCAAACCGTGGCCGTGGAAGAAGCGGACGACCTGCGCCAGATTTATGATCCCATCATCGAATCCCAAACCCAGACCACGGATCCGAAGGTTCTTGGAGAGGTTTACCGCACGGTGATGGAACAGGTCCTGCGCCCCAACTGGCGCGATTACCTGCGCCTGGCACGCACCCAGTTGCCGCCGCAACCGGAAGGCACGCCGCCCCTGCCCCTGGCTGAAATGCTGCTCGAATCGCGCAGCAGTCAGGTGGTGGAGGCCCAGGCAAACATCCGCCGGCTGTCGGCCCAGGGCCGGACGCGCTCGGCCATGGAAATAGCCTACAACGCGCTGGAAGCCGCCCCCACCTACCTGCCGCTGCATGTCCAGATGGGCGAATTGCTCATCCAGGAAGGACGCTCACAGGACGGCGTGGACAAATTTATGCTGGTGGCAACGCTTTACACGCTGCGCGGCGAAGCCGAACAGGCCATCCGCCTGCTCACCCGCGTCACGCAGATGGCCCCCATGGACATCACCGTGCGCAACCGCTTGATCGATTTGCTCACCGCCAACGGCAAGATCGACGGCGCTTTGCAGCAGTATGTGGACCTGGCCAACGTATATTACCAGATGGCCGACCTGGATGCCGCCCGGGCAACTTATGCGGCTGCCATGAAACTCATCCCAAAATCTAAAAATGGGCGCACCTGGGTTGCCCAGATTCTGCCAAAACTGGCGGATATCGACATGCAGCGCCTGGATATGAAATCGGCCCTGCGCACCTACGAGCAACTGCGCACGGCCATTCCAGACGAATCCGAACCGCGCGCACTGCTGATCAACCTGCACTTCCGCATGGGCCAGGATGCCGCCGCCATAAACGAGATGGACGCCTACCTGACCGCGCTGGAAAGCGCCGGGCGGCGCGAACAGGCCATCCAGTTCGTCGAATCGATTGCACTTGACCATCCCGACCAACTGGAAGTGCACAAACGCGCCGCCGGACTGTTGATGCACGCCGGCGAAATCGACCGCGCCATTGTGCAAATGGATCAGATCGCGACCGGCCTGCTCAAGAGCGGCAACCGCGTGGCGGCCATCGCCATGTTGGAAGATATCCTCGCGCTCAACCCGGCCGACGGCGAAAAGTATCAGCACATGCTGCGCCAGGCGCGCGGCGACTGATTCGGGTCAGGCGCGCTTGCCCAGCGAGGCCGCGTAAACCGCAAACAGCGACTCGCCGTCAATGCCCAGTTCGGCATTGAGCGCGTCGTCATCAAACGCGCCGATGGCGCACGCTCCGGCTCCAACAGCTTCGGCTGCCAGGTACAGGTTCTGGCAGACGTGCCCGGCATCCAGGAACAGGTAGCGGTAACCGCGCTCGCCGTAGCGCCAGTACATGCGCTCCAGCACCGCCACCCAGAAGAAAGTCACCGCGCTGTTGGCCACCTGCTTCTGTTCGTAGCAGCCGCGGGTCAGGCGCGCCTTGACGTCATCGCGGCCGTCCAGCAGCAGCAGGGCATGCTCGCCGGCCACGTAACGGTACAGGCCGGGCTGCAACCCGTCCACACGGTTGACCAGCAGGTAGGTCTCAAAGGCATGCCGCGCGCCGGCGGAGGGCACGTTGCGCAGCGTCACCGGCCGGGCAGTCACCTGGCGCACACCCTGGGTGGCCCACAACAGGAAGCCCAATTCTTCGAGAGCAAGCGGCTGGTCGCTGTAGTGGCGCACCGTGATGCGCGCTTCGATCGCGGCGCGCAGGTCGATGCCCGGCACCTGCGTCCGGTCCGGCTCGGGCAGGGCAATCAACGCGCTGGCCGGCGGATAGTCCAGTTCCAGCGGCGGTTGCGGCGCTCCCTGGCTTTGCAGCGAGGGTTCGGCGTATTTGGATTTGGTCTCTTCGATAAACTCTCGGCCGATGGATGCAGACATGGGGGACCTCCGTGGATAGAAGAGGAATGAGTTGATGGGTGATGAGTAATGAGGGGATCAAGAATAGCGAAAAAGCAGGGGCTTTTTGATCTGATATGCTGCTTTCTTTCCGCGTCTTCCATGTGTTCCGTCGTCTTTTTACCCGCTCAAGCGCGCTTTTTTGCCAGTCTCCGTCGCACCGCCGCCAGCGCGCCGCCCAATTCGGGCACGCGCAGCGCGGCCATCGCGGCCGCGTAGGCGGCCACACCCAGCAGCGCGCCGCCAATCAGGCGCAGCACTTCCGGCACGGACGGGGTCAACCCCAGCCAGCCAGCCAACGCCAGCCCCATGCCCAGCGACCCCAGCGCGCCCTGCAGCAGCGCGCGCGGCACGCTCGCGCCGCCCAGGCTGCCCAGCCGGCGGCGCAGCAGAATCAGCAGCGTGCCCATCTCCAAAAAGGTTGCCAGCGAATTGGCCAGCGCCAGGCCGCCGTGCGGCATCCAACCCCAGGCGGCAAACAGCCGGGCGAACAGAAAGCTGAAGGCCACGTTCAGGCTCATGGCGATCACCCCCACCGTCACCGGCGTGCGCGTGTCGTGCAGCGCGTAAAAGGCGCGCACGATCACCTCCAGCACCGAATGGCCCACCAGCCCCAGCGCGTACCACAGCAGCGCCCAGGCCACCATTGCTGTCGAGCGGGCGGTGAAACTGCCGCCTTCATATAAAACCCGGATCAGCGGCACGCGCAGCAGGATCAAACCCACCGCGGCGGGTAGCGCCAGCAGCAGCACGCCGCGCAGGCTGCCGGCCAGCGAATCGCGCAGCTCGCCCAGTTTGCCCAGCGCGGCCTGCGCCGAAAAGGTGGGCATGGCTGCCACCGCCACCGACTGGGCAATCGCCACCTGCGGCATCAGCATCCAGGTGAAGGCCAGCGAGATGGCCGAAACGCTGCCTTCGGGCAGGCTGAGCGCGATGATGGTGTTAACGATGAAGTTCAACTGTACCACCGCCACGCCCAGGATGCGCGGGCCCATCAGGCGCAGCACCTCGCGCACCTCGGGCATGCCGCGCCCCAGCGCCGGCGTATAGCGCCCGCCCAGGCGCAGCAGGTCGGGGGTTTGCACCAGCAAATGCAACAGCGAACCCATCAGTGCGCCCCAGGCCAGCCGGCTGATGCCCATTTCCTGCGGCAGCAGCAGCACGCCCAGGATCTGGCCCAGCGAGTACATGGCCGGCGCGATGGCGGGCAGCCAGAAACGCTGGTGCGCGTTGAGCACGCCCATCGCCAGTCCGCTCAGCCCGAAGATCACCACAGTGGGCAGCATCACGCGCAGCAGCGCCACCGTCAGCGCCTCCTGCCCCGGCGACTGACCCGGCGCCAGCACGTACAGCCCGTAGCGCACCACCTGCGGGGCAAAAACCACCGCCAGCGCCGCCGCCAGTGTCAGGATCAAGAGCAGCAGGTTGGCCACCGCCGAAGCCAGTTTCCAGGCGCGCTCGCGCTGCTCGTGCGCCAGCAGCCCGGTGAAGGTGGGAATGAACGCCGAGCCCAACGCGCCGCCCGCCATCAGGTTGAACAGCAGCTCGGTGACGCGGTTGGCCGCATTGAACGAATCCAGATCGGCGCTGGTGCCAAAGGCGCGGTAAATGAGAATGCCGCGCAGCAGACCGACCGCCTGGGTGATCAAAAAAGCCGCCATCACCGTCCCGGCGGCGCGGGCAATCTAGTGGGTGGCGGAACGCACGGGTTGGGCGGAAGAATCCATACCGTCGATTATACCTGCGTTCGCCCTCCCTGGCTCTTAAGGCAACAGCTCGCACGCAGGGTTTGCGCCTGCATGCCGAAGGGACTATACTAAAACCAGACCGCGCCTGTTTTGCGCGGCATGAACCTGATTTTTGAACGTTGCGGAGGAATGATGGACGCGGATCGCCCGGAAACCAGTAAGGATGAAGAAATTGTAGAAACATCCGCCTCGGTGGATGTGAACACCGAAACCGGCCCGGCGGAGGAAACGCAGGCGCCGGCCGATACGATCTACCAACCTGAAAAACAGCGACGCTCCTGGTTCGGTTCGATGATGAATTTCCTCTTCAGCAGCGAAACGGCGGTCGGGCGGGGCATGCGCCGCACGCTGCGCTGGACGGCCTTCGTGCTGGTGCTGTTTGCCGCCGGTGCGCTGACGATGTTCTTCTGGCGGGTGCGCCCCACCGAGCAGATTTTGGCCCAGACCGCCGCGCAGTTGGTGGCGGTGCAAAACGAAATCGACGGCGCGCGCAGCCAGGTGGCCGAAAGCCAGTCAGAAATGAGCGCCATGCAGGAGCGCGTGCAGGCCGCCGAGAACGCTGCCCAGGCTGCCGCCCAGCGCCTGTTGCTCACCACGCTGCGCAATGACATCGCCTCCGCGCGCGTCGCGCTGATCGCCGACAAGGACGTGGCCGCTGCCATTCTCAATATCTCAGCGGCGGACCAGGATTTGAAGGAACTTACCCCGGCGATCGAGAAAATCAATGCGACCCTGGCGGGTGAATTGCAGCAGCACCTCAAGCGCATCCAAACCGGGCTGAACACGCGCCCGGTCAATCAGGCCGGCCTGGCCAACGAGCTGTTCGCTTTCGATGTCAAGCTGATTGGCCTGCAGGAGTTGATGTTCCCGGAATAAGAAGGGGAGAGACAGCCACGGAAGGCAGGGAGAGTCTCCAGGGAAGGGTACTAATTGATTCTCCCTAAAACTTTAGTTTTCGCTAACTGAAAGGAGGTGTGGCAAGACAAGCAATCGTCGTATCTGTTAAAATTTGAAGAAAATCTAATCCAACACGCACAGGTGAAATACATGACAGCAAATCTACCAGCCGAAGTCCGAATCGCTTTGACAGGAAAATAATTATTCGGGGCGGGGCTGAAACAACGGCCCTGCCCCGAATTTTAAAATCGCCATGCTCGAATGGAGTAGTAATCAGCGAAGGCTATTATCCACATCCGATTTGTAATAATCGCACAGGCGGCTTATACACAGGTGAGCCAGCGGTGGAACCCGGTTATTTGATTGAAGCCGATCAGGGCAGAACGCCCTTGGGCGCCGTGGTTGCCTGAACCAGTTGCGCCCGGTCGGTGAAGTCGTTGAGGATCATGCGGCCCATCTCTTCGCCGTAACCGATCAGCGCCGGGATGCTTTTGGGATCGTCCATCTCGATCGGCTGATTTAAGTCCACCTGGAAGCGGCGGAAATCGAGCTGCTCAAAGAAGGTTTCCACCAGGTGCACCTGCTGGTCGCCGGCTGAATGCAGGAAGGCTCCCAGCACCGGGCCGATCCAGTTCCAGGCGTAATATTTATCCGCCTCGCCTTCCTTGAGCTTGCCCGGATCGCGCCCGGTGCCCAGGCTGATTAGCGTCGTTTCGGCCGGATCCCAGTTGAGCACGTATTTGATCTCATAGGCGGCCAGGTA
>CALMIB010000083.1 GCA_937863945.1 uncultured Longilinea sp. | reverse complement strand
GGTGGGTTCCGGGGCCGGGGTTGTGGGTTCCGGGGCGGGCGGCGTGGTGGGCGCGGGGGGGGTGGGCGGCGGTGTGGGGGTGGCGGGGGGCGGAGCTACCGGGGGTGCTTCGGCCGCGGGCTGCGCGCATGCGCTGAGCAGCAAGGTGCAGGCCAGAAAAATCAGGCTGATTTGATGATGGATGGATGGTTTCATGATCGCTACCTCTAAGTGTGCCGGGATGTTGCGGGTACCCCGGTAGAAATGTTCCCGGACTTCCCTTTTGCGGCAGAATGGAGTATGTACTGCCATACACGATAAGACAGATTTCGGCTCCCGTTAGCCTCATCCGACTTAACCTGCGCAGGAACGTCCGGGATCTGCGATGCAGCCGTGGCAAAATCCACCAGAGGCGCGATAGCGCTCGCCGTCCAAAATGGTCGGTGCCAGCGGAAAGGACGCTCTCAGAATTATAGCCTACCTGGTTGGAAGCGAACCCGTAAGGAGAAATTCTGCTCCAGCGAAGCGCACCATTTGTGCTTTCGGCGCGGTAAAACAAAAACCAGCCGAATGCAGCTGGTTTTTAGCGGAGAGGGCCTGCCCTCGTAGCTGTTTTTTAGCGGAGAGGGTGGGATTCGAACCCACGGTGACGACTAGCGCCACAACGGTTTTCGAGACCGCCCCGATCGGCCGCTCCGGCACCTCTCCAATTGCGCAGGCAATTATACCCGGCTTTGGCTTAAAGCTCAACCTTCTCGCCCCATTCTGGATATTGAACGGGGCCAATCCGCCGTTCGGCCATTTTTTCCATCAGCACATTGGTCGCCGCGGGTTCGCCGTGCACAAGGAAGATCTTTTTAAGCGTGTGCATTGACGCGGCTGCGTAATCCAGCAGGATATCCTGACCGGCGTGCGCGGAAAGGCCGCCGATGGTGGCCACCTCGGCGCGGCAATCGAACCATTGCCCAAAAATGCGCACCATCTTTTCCCGGTCGGCCAGGCGGCGGCCCAGCGTGTTGGGCGCCTGCCAGGAAACGATCAGGATGGTGTTGCGCGGGTTCTCGATGTTATTGCGCAGGTGATGTAAGATGCGCCCGGTTTCGGCCATGCCGGAGGCCGAGATGATGATCATAGGATCATGCTGGTCGTTGAGCGATTTCGATTCATCCACCGATTGTACATACCGCAGGCTGCGGAAGTTCAGCGCGGGGTGGTTTTCTTCAGCGATGAAACGGCGCGTTTCTTCGTCGTAGTATTGCGGGAATTTCTGGAAAACCTTGCTGGCTTCCACGGCCAGGGGGCTGTCCACATAGACGGGCACCTGTGGGATATCGCCGTCGGCGATCATCCGGTTGAGGTCGTACACCAGTTCCTGCGTGCGTCCCACGGCAAAGGCCGGGATGATCACCTTGCCGCCGCGTCTGAGCGTGCGGCGGGTGACGTCGCGGAATTCAACGAAGGCATCTTCCGGGTCGCGGTGTGGTTTGTCGCCGTAGGTGCTTTCCATGATCAGATAATCCACGTCCTGCGGGTAAACGGGGTCTTTGATCAGCGGCAGGTTGGGGCGGCCGATATCGCCTGAGAACATCAGGCGGAATTGGCGGCCGTTTTCGCGGATATCCAGCACCACGCCTGCCGAGCCCAGGATGTGCCCGGCTTCGACCAGCGTCAGCGTCACGCCCGGCAGGATTTCGGTGGGATGATTGTATTCAACCGGCTCAAATTGTTCTGCCGCAATGACGGCATCTTCGATAGTATAGAGCGGTTCAACCGGGGGATCGCCGCGCCGCCGGTGTTTTTTATTGACGTATTCCGCGTCAGATTCCTGGATATGCCCGGAGTCGCGCAGCATCACCTCGGCCAGGGCAACCGACGCCGGAGTGGCATAGATGGGGCCTGAAAAGCCCTGTTTGACCAGGTTGGGCAGGTTGCCGCTGTGATCGATGTGGGCGTGCGAGAGGACGACCGCATCCACTTCGCGGGGGTTATATTTGAAATTCCAGTTACGCTCGTACCATTCCTGGCGGTGGCCCTGGAAAAGGCCGCAGTCGAGCAGTAGCCGGTGACCGTTGATGTGGAGCAGATGCTGCGTGCCGGTAACGGTTTGCGCGGCACCGTTGAATTCGATTTTCATGTTGCTCTCCTGGTGTTTCACCTGTTTAATGGATCACGGCGATGATATCCGTTCCAAACTTCTTAAACCGGTAGGGAACGCTTTCCATGATTTTTTCCAGCGCGGGCAGATCGCGCGGATTGGCTTCGGCGATTGCCTGCATCACGTCGCGCGGCAGGATGACATCTGACTCGACTTTCCAGCGCTGGCCGGTTTCCTTGCGCCAATTGCGCAGTGCATCCAGCCGGTTGGAAAGTTCCTCGTCGCGGTTGTGATTGCGGCGCGGGCGAGGCGGCGGCGCATTTAACTGGCCGGCGTGAATGGCTCGCAACAGCCCATCGGCGTGCCGTTCGAGCAGGCGCGGGCTGATGGAGCGAATTTCCATTAACTCGGCCATGTTTTGCGGCGAAGCCAGGGCCAGTTCGACCAGGGCCGAATTGCTGAGCACCTTGAACTGCGGCTGGTTGCTCTGGCGCGCGCGAATTTCGCGATATTCGCACAGCGCCTGCAACACGGCCGCCTGGCGCGGGGTGATTTCGGTGTTGCCGGCCAGCCGCCAGCAGGCATCCGCGGGATGATTGGGGTTTGGAACAGACGTCTGGCACAAGCGCTGAAAATCCTCCTGCGCCAGCTCCCAGCGTCCGGTTTCCACCAATTCAGCGTGCAAGCGTTGGCGCAATGGGATGAGGTAATGGCTGTCATACCGCGCGTACGATTTTTGAGCGGGCGGCAGCGGCCGCTGGCCCCAGTTGGCGCGCTGGTAGCGCTTATCCAGGCTGATGCCAAACTCGGCTTCCAGCACAGAGCCCAACCCCACCGCGGGGCGGCCCAGAATGCGTGCGGCCACCATGGTGTCAAAGATATTTTCGAAGCGGAAACCGAAATCACGCTTGAGACAAATGATATCGTACTCGGCGGCGTGGAAAATTTTCTCGGTGCGCGGATCGGCAAACACAGGCTCGAGCGGCGACAGGTCCGAGATCGCCAGAGGATCGATCAGGTAATCGTCGGTTTCATTTGAAAACTGGATCAGGCAAACCTGTTCCTGGTAAGCAAACAGGCTGTTTGATTCGGTGTCCACAGCCAGGTATGGAAGTCCTGAAAAATTCGCCGCTGCCCGTTTTAATTGATAAAAATTATCGACCCAGACAATTTCCTTGAGTTCTGCGTTTGGCATGGAAGAAATTATAGCCTGAAAAGGACGATTATTCCAAATCCGGGAAATTTTTGGTTGTTATTCGCCTGGTGGGGGCAGGTTGGCGTTGATTCTTGCTAGCAGATGTCAGGCGGTTATGGTATAGTATTTTTTAATCTAGGAGGGGCTATGAACGAACGCATCCTGATAATCGAAGACGATGAAGCCATTTTGCGGGTGCTTCGCCGTGCGTTGGCCTATGAAGGCTACCGGGTTGATACCGCTCCCGACGGTGAGAGCGGCCTGAATCAGGCGCGCGACTATCATCCTGACCTCGTGATCCTCGACTGGATGCTTCCGGGCATGGACGGACTGGAAGTGTGCCAACGCCTGCGCGCGGGCGGCAGCGTGCCTGTGTTGATGCTCACCGCAAAGGATACCCTGCAGGACCGCGTTCAGGGATTGGATGCCGGCGCGGATGATTACATGGTGAAGCCTTTCGAGTTGGATGAGCTGCTGGCGCGCGTGCGCGCCCTGCTGCGCCGCACCCAGCCGGAACGCATTCCGATGCTCAGTTTTGCCGACCTCACCCTGGATACCTCCACGCGCCAGGCTTCCCGCCGCGGGCGCGTGATTTCGCTGACCGCGAAAGAATACGACCTGTTGGAACTTTTCATGCGGCATCCGCGCCAGGTTTTAACGCGCGAGATGATTTTTGACCGCGTGTGGGGGTACGATTTTGGCGGCGAAAGCAACGTGTTGGATGTTTATATTCGCTATTTGCGCCAGAAACTTGAAATTGAAGACGAGCAACGCCTGATTCATACTGTTCGGGGCGTCGGTTACGTGCTGCGCGAAACTCCTTAATGTCCCTGCGTTTGCGGTTTTCTTTACTCTACACCAGCCTGCTGGGCGGCGTGCTCCTGCTGTTTGGCGGGCTGGTTTATGGATTGGTCAGCTTTCTCCTGCTCAATCAGATTGATTACACGTTGACGCAGGAGGCCCAGAGCATCATTGCGGTGCTCAAAGCCGATTCAGCCAACCAGTTGGACCTGAATTCTGCGGCGCAGGTATCGCCCACAGAAAATATTCTGATCCAGTTTTGGAATACCGACCAACAATTATTGCTGGCGCGGCCGGCGATCTGGCAGCAGGCCCTGGATGCAGACGGTTTGCGGTCGGGCGTGCCGGTCTTCCACTCGATAGGGACAGGCGATAACGTGAACCTGCGCGTGCTCAGCGTGCCGGTGACTACGCCGCGCGGCCCGGTGGGCGTGCTGCAAGTTGGCATCAATATGGGCCTGGTTGTGGCAGTGCAGCGCTCGCTGGCTGTGGTGCTATCGCTGCTGACGCTGGGCGCAATGATCATCACCGGGCTGGTGATCTGGCTGGTGACCGGGCGGGCGCTGGCGCCAATTTCGATGCTCACCCGCACCACTGCCGAAATCATGCGCGCCGATGATCTCTCACGCCGCATTCCCACTCTTGGTATTTCCAACGATGAAGTTGGGCGACTGGTGGTGGCGTTTAACAACACGTTGGAGCGGCTGGAAATGCTCTTCACCACGCAGAGCCGCTTCATGGCGGATGTGAGTCATGAGCTGCGCACGCCGCTCACGGTGATCAAAGGCAACCTGAGCCTGATGCGCAGAATGAAAGAGGTTGACGAAGAATCACTTGCCTCGATCAACGAGGAGGTGGACCGCCTGACACGCCTGGTGGGAGATTTGTTGATGCTGGCGCAGGCTGAATCGGGACGACTGCCGTTGCAACTGGCAACAGTGGAACTGGACGGCCTGCTGCTGGACGTGGTTCAACAACTTCAACCGCTGGCCGGCGACCGCAGACTGGTCGTTTCCGAGATTGATGAAGTGCAACTGGTCGGTGACCGCGACCGGTTGCGTCAGGTGTTACTTAATCTGATTGGCAATGCCATTCAGCATTCGCCCTCCGGCAGCAAAGTGATGCTGCGGTTGAGCAGGGATGAAAATTTCAGCCACCTCGAAGTGGCCGACACCGGCCCTGGCATTCCTGCGGATGATCTGCCGCACATATTTGAGCGTTTTTACCGCGGCGAGCGCTCGCGCAAACGTGGGCCGGGCACCGGCTTCGGGTTGGGTTTGTCAATCGCCTACTGGATTGTGGCTAACCACGGCGGCAGCATCGATGTACAAACTCATGAGGGTAACGGCACCACGTTTACCGTGAACCTGCCGCTCAAAGGACCGCAAACCACCGGATAAGTCCTGGATGGTGCAGCGGGAAATAATCGAAAATGAAACCGGCGCAGGGAGTGAGCCTGCGCCGGTCTGTGCGGGGGATCGCCGGGGTTGGCTAGAAGCGACGCGGAGGAGTGCTGGCGGTATTTTCAGCGTGCGAGGGGCGGTGCATGGGCCGCGGCTGAGGCGTCATGGTGACGCTGTGGTAGGTGGGTTCGGGGCGCGGGGCGGGTTCAGCG
>CALMIB010000082.1 GCA_937863945.1 uncultured Longilinea sp. | reverse complement strand
CCGCGGCGATTGGAAAGAACGCCAGGCCCGGCGCGCCGCCCTCGAGAAGAAAGCCTGACCGATATTCCGGCAAGGTGGAGGTGAATGATGTCAATGATTTATTATTTGATCCTTTCCGGGATTCTTTTCACCCTGGGCCTGTTGGGGGTGATTTTGCGGCGCAATGCCATCATTTTGTTCATGTCGCTGGAGTTGATGTTCAATGCGGCCAACATTTTGTTCGTGGCCTTTGCCGCGTACTACCAGGTGCTCAGCGGGCAGTTGTTCGTGTTCTTTGTGATGGTGGTGGCGGCGGCTGAGGTGGCGGTGGGCCTGGCCCTGATCGTGACCATCTTCCGCTCGCGTAACAGCATCAACGTGGACGAACTCAGCAGCCTGAAGGGCTGATCTCAGGTCCCTCAAGGAGAAGGATATGCAATTGGAAACTGCACTGATGGACCCGAATTTTGCCCTTGTTCCATGGGTGGTGTTCCTGCCGGCCATCGGGCTGGTGTTGAACCTGCTGGTGGGCAAGCGGCTGGGTGAGCGGGGCATCGGCGTGCTGGCCAGCCTGGCTTCGGGCGGCGCGTTCGTGGTGGCCGTCCTGCTGGCGCTCGGCCTGACCCGCAGCCCCGAAGGCGCGACCGTTCCGCTGGTGGATTGGATCCGCGTCGGCGACCTGAGCGTGCGCTGGGCCTTCCGCGTGGATACGCTCTCGGTGCTGATGATGCTGGTCGTTTCGGGCGTGGGCACGCTCATCCACATCTATTCGATCGGTTATATGCACAGCGACGTGCGCCACAACGGCGACCCGCTGCGCTTCCGCCGCTTCTTCGTTTATCTCAACCTGTTCATCGCAATGATGATGATCCTGGTGAGCGCCGACAACTACCTGATGCTGTTCGTCGGGTGGGAAGGCGTGGGGCTGTGCTCTTATTTGTTGATCGGCTTCTGGTTTGAAAAAGGCAAGGACGGCATTGGCAACGCGCAGGCCGCCAAGAAAGCCTTCGTGGTCAACCGCATCGGCGACTTTGGCCTGCTGCTGGCGCTGTTCTTCCTGTTCTGGAACTTCAAGAGCTTTGATTTCGCCGTCATCTTCGCGCAGGCGCCGCAGGTGGCCGCCGCCACGCCGTGGGTGGTGCTGGCGATCACGCTGTTCATGCTGCTGGGCGTGACCGGCAAATCGGCGCAGATCCCGCTGTACGTGTGGCTGCCGGATGCCATGGCCGGCCCGACGCCGGTTTCGGCGCTGATCCATGCCGCCACGATGGTGACGGCCGGCGTGTACCTGGTGGCGCGCTCGCAGGCGCTGTTTGTGCTGGTGCCGGCGGCGCAAAACGCGGTCACCTGGGTGGGCGCAGCCACCGCCATCTTCGCGGCAACGATTGCCGTGGGGCAGTACGACATTAAGAAGGTGCTGGCCTACTCGACCATCAGTCAGTTGGGCTTTATGGTGGCGGCGGTGGGCATGGGCGCGACTGTGGCGGGCATGTTCCACCTGACCACGCATGCCTTCTTCAAGGCGCTGCTGTTCCTCTCGGCCGGCTCGGTCATCCTGGGCATGGAGCACGGCGCGGAACATGGGCACAACGGGCATCACCTCGATCCGCAGGATATGCGCAACATGGGCGGGCTGCGCAAGCGCATGCCGGTGACGTTCTGGGTGTACCTGATCGGCTCGCTGGCGCTGGCGGGGATTGCTCCGCTGGCCGGCTTCTTTTCGAAGGACGAAATCCTGGCCTATGCCAGCCAGCAGCAGCCGGGCGTTTTCATCGTGCTGCTCATCGCAGCCTTTTTCACTGCCTTTTATATGGGACGGCAGGTGTTGATGGTCTTCTTCGGCCAGCCGCGCAGCGACGCGGCCGGCCATGCCGGCGAAAGCCCGGCCGTGGTGACCGTGCCGCTGATCGTGCTGGCGCTGCTCTCCATCGGCGGCGGCGCGCTCAACCTGCCCGGCAGCCTGTGGCTGGAGCACTGGCTGGAGCACAGCCTGGCCGAAGTGCACGCGGGCGAATTCCTGCTGCCGGTGGCGGCGGGTTCTCTGGCGGTGGCGCTGGCAGGCATCCTGATCGCCTGGCTGATCTACGGCCGCAAGCCGCTGGCCGACGCCAAAACCCCCGACCCGCTGGCCCGCCCGCTGGGGCCGGTGTACCGCGGCATGGAAAGCAAATGGAAAGTGGACGAGCTGTACCACGCGGTGATCGTGCGGCCCTACCAGGCGCTGTCCGGGTTCCTGGCCGGGCCGGTGGATCAGGGCGTGATCGACGGTTTGGTGAACGGTATTGCCAGCCTGTTCTCCATGCTGGCGCAGTTGGTTCGCAGGCTGCAAACCGGCTACGTGCGCACCTACGCGCTGGCCGTGCTGGCGGGCGTGGTGGCCGTGCTGGCTTACCTGGCAACGGTTTCCTTCCGTTGAACCTGGCAGTGGACATTCTGTACGTCGAGGACGGGTTATGAACTTAGGCAATCCTCTCATCCTGGTGACTTTTCTCCCGCTGGTCGGGTTCTTGATCATTCTATTGCTGAAACCGGAGCAGAAGAACGCCATCCGCGCGGTGGCCCTGGCAACCACGTTGGCGGTGTTCGGCGCTTCGCTGTGGCTGCTGGCGCAGTTCCAGACGCAAACTGCCGGGCTGCAACTGGTGGTGAAACAGGCCTGGTTGACGGTGGGCGGTATGCCGGTGCAGTTCTTCATGGGCGTTGACGGCATCAGCATCCTGATGGTGCTGCTGACCGCGCTGCTGACGCCCATCGCCATCCTGTCCACCTGGTCGGCGGTGCAGGAGCGCGTCAAAGGCTTCATGCTGTTCTTCCTGCTGCTGGAAGTGGGCATGATGGGCGTCTTCCTGGCGCAGGATTTGGTGCTGTTTTACATCTTCTGGGAATTCACCCTGGTGCCGATGTACTTCCTGATCGGCGTGTGGGGCGGCGAGCGGCGCATTTACGCCGCCGTCAAGTTCTTCCTGTTCACCATGGCCGGCTCGATCCTGATGCTGCTGGCGATCATCTTCCTGGCGGGTCAGGCGCACACCTTTGCGATGGACGAGCTGATTAACAGCCGCGAGTTGTTCGCCGGGGCGCAGACGCTGCTCTTCCTGGCGTTTGGCATCGCCTTTGCCATCAAAGTGCCCATGTTCCCGCTGCACACCTGGTTGCCCGACGCACACGTCGAAGCGCCGACGGCCGGCTCGGTCATCCTGGCGGGCGTGCTGCTCAAGATGGGCACCTACGGCTTCCTGCGCTTCAACCTGCCGCTCTTCCCCGAAGCCACGCGCCAGTTGGCGCCGTGGATCGGCGGGCTGGCGGTGGTGGGCATCCTCTACGGCGCGATGGTTTCGTACCTGCAGAAGGATGTCAAGAAGCTGGTGGCCTATTCTTCGGTCAGCCACCTGGGCTTTGTGATGCTGGGCATCGCCGCGCTCAATCCGCAGGGCATCAGCGGAGCGATTTTGCAAATGGTCAACCACGGCCTGAGCACCGGCGCGCTGTTCCTCTTCGTGGGCATGCTCTATGAGCGCCGCCACACGCGCGAGATGGAAGCCTTTGGCGGCATCTGGAAGGTGATGCCGGTGCTGGGCGCGCTGGCGCTGATCATCACGCTGTCGTCGATGGGCTTGCCCGGGCTGAACGGCTTCGTGGGCGAGTTCACCATTCTGGTGGGCGCGTTTGGGTCCACCGCGCTGGGCAGCCCGTGGTTCGCGGGGCTGGCCACGCTGGGCGTGATTTTGGCAGCGGTGTACCTGTTGCACATGTTCGAAAAAGTCTTCCTGGGGCCGGTCAAACACGCCGAAAACCAGGGCCTGAAAGACCTCAACCTGCGCGAGATCGCCATCCTGGTGCCGCTGCTGGTGTTGATCTTCTGGATCGGCCTGTACCCGCAGCCGTTCTTCAACCTGATCAATCCGGCCGTTGAGAACCTGGTGGCCCTGGTGGCGCTGCCCTAAGGGAGGATCCGAATGAATTTGAACTGGAATGACCTTTACGCAATTCTCCCGGTGCTGGTGGTGGCTGGTTGGGCGGTGTTTCTGCTGATCATTGACCTGTTCCTGCCCGAAAACCGCAAGGGCGTGATCGCGCTGCTGGCCGTGCTGGGGCTGGGCGCCGCGCTGGGCCTGAGCCTGGCGATGCGCGGGCGCAGCGAAACGGCCTTCAACGGCATGGCCGTGCTGGATGGGTTCGCGGTATTCCTGGACGTGATCATCCTTTCGGCGGGCATCGCCGGGATCGCCCTGGCGTACGACTACCTTAAACGCATGAAGATCGAGCGCGGTGAGTATTATGTGCTGCTGCTCTTCTCGATCAGCGGCATGCTGTTGATGGCGCAGGCCTACGACATGATCATCGTCTTCCTGGCGCTGGAACTGCTCTCGATTCCGCTGTACGTGCTGGCGGGTTTTGCCCGCCCGCGGTCTGAATCGGAAGAAGCGGCGCTCAAATACTTCCTGCTGGGCTGCCTGGCTTCGGCCTTCCTGCTGTACGGCGTGGCGTTGATCTTCGCCAGCACCGCGCACACCGATTTGTTGGGCATCCAGGCAGCGTTGGCGGGCGGCTCGGTCAACCTGCCGCTGTTCATCGCCGGCGCCGGCATGGCCGTGATCGGCTTCGGCTTCAAGGTGGCCGCGGTACCGCTGCACATGTGGACGCCCGACGTGTACCAGGGTGCGCCGACGCCCGTGACCGGCTTTATGTCGGTGGCGGTCAAGGCGGCCGGGTTCGCCGCGCTGATGCGCGTGTTCCTCACCATTTTCCCCGGCCTGGCGGCAGAAATTACGCCCATCCTGTGGGTCATGGCGGCGCTGACCATGATCGTCGGCAACCTGCTGGCCATTGTGCAAAAGAACATCAAACGCCTGCTGGCCTATTCCAGCATCGCCAATGCCGGCTACCTGCTGATGGCGTTTGTGCCCTACGGCAACGGCGAGGTGGCCGGCAATTCGCTGGCGGCCATGCTGTTCTACCTGGTGGCCTACGGGTTGACCAGTTTTGGCGCGTGGGCGGTGGTGACCTCGCTGGAGCAGGCCGAAGGCCGCGGGCTGGAACTGGACGATTACGCCGGGCTGGGCAAGAAATATCCCTGGTTGGCGGTGTGCATGCTGGTGTTCATGCTCTCATTTGCCGGCGTGCCGCTGACGATGGGCTTCTGGGGCAAGTTTTACCTGTTCAGCACGGCGGTGCAGGCCGGCTACATCAGCCTGGCGTTGATCGGGTTGCTGACCTCGGTGCTGTCGGCGTATTACTACCTGCGCGTTGTGGTGATCATGTTCATGCGCCCGGGCGAGCCGGCCGTGCGGCGCGACGCCGCGCTTTCGCTGGTGACGGTGGTTTCGGCGCTGGCGGTGGTGGGGTTGGCCTTCGCGCCCAACTGGCTGCTCGAGCTGGCCAAACAGGCGCTGATGCGGATTCAGTAGAAAGCTACCAAGAAAAACACAGGACACGCAGAGCAGGTTTGAGAAGATCGAGAGAATTGGACGCCGGATGGGCAAAAATTGCGCCATCCGGCTTTTTTTGTCCGTTACCAGGCAGGGCACGGCAAATCATAGGTTGAATGGCGGCCGCTG
>CALMIB010000081.1 GCA_937863945.1 uncultured Longilinea sp. | reverse complement strand
CTGATTATACCAATCCATGCGATACAGAAATAAACCAGCTTCACCGCAGGCAGCAAAGCTGTTTTGATTCGCATGACTCTGCGGCGCCGCTAGGCGATCTTGCGGGCTTCCATGTAGAAGCGCTTCTCTTTAGCTTCGCCCATCGAGAAGGTCTTGCGCGGCAGCGCGCCGTCGAGGATGACGGTTTTGAACAGGTCGCTCTTGGGCATGCGGGGAAGGTAAAAACCCAGGTTGCCGGGCTGCGATCCGAGGCCGCAAACCACATCCTTGCCGTGAACGTAATCGATCTTTTCGGCGCCGCCCTTTTTGAGCCACTGGTCAATGAAGCCCTGCAACGTGCCAACGGGCAGGTTGGAGGATGGATCCTTGATGGCAAGGATCTGGTAGCCGCCCACCGAACACAGGCCAATCAATTGTTCCGGCCCGCTCGGTCCTTCACCTTTGGCGACCATTTCCTCTTCGGTTGAGCAGGGAATCAGGCTGTACTTGTTGCCGAAATAATGGCGCAGGCTTTCGGCCAGGTTTTGCTGCACGTGGAAAAGCACGCGGTGAATCGGCTCAAATTCAAGCCCCTCGTCGTGGACATTCTCAATTTCCACCAGCGCGTACCGGGCCGGATGGTTCATGCCGACCTGCGGCTTGATCTTCTCCCAGATTGCCTTGGCGGTGGCCAGCGAGTGGTTGCCGTCGCCCATGGCGAAGAGCAGGACGCCATGATCGGGGGTGACATCGTACTTTTTCGCGAAGGCAGCCGGGTCAGCCAGCTTCTCCAACGCGGCCATGACCTGTCGTTCTAGGGCGAGGTCGTCGATGCCGTAGCCGCGCAGGTGGCCGCTATCGAGCATCAGGTCGAAGTCGTACAGCCGGGGAAGGCGGTCCTTTTGGGCTGCCACGGGTTCGATGACAGTGCGATCGGGGTCGTCGATGAGCACGAGGATGTGCGGCAATTCAAGCGCGGCGCCTTCGCGGATGCGCATGCGCGGGGGCAGCCGGTCGAGGATGGTTCCTTCGGTAGCGCGGATGAGGGTTTGGGAACCTTTGTTGTAATCATAGTGTTCCAAATCCAGGGCCAGCATCAGCCCGCGGCGGGTTTTGCCGTCCACGCTGCGTTCCACCAGGATCAAGCCTTCATGGTTGACCAGCAGACCTTCCTCCAGGTAGGTTCTCATCGCCTGTTGGGTGCTTTGAACGCGCGCAGTCTCTTCGGCGGTGCCGAGGTAAACCTCCGGCAGCGTTAATTTGAACGTTGACGGCGCATCGCCTACAATTTGAGCCACCTTTTGCCAGTATTCAGGCTGAGATGTGAATTGGTCGCAGGCAATGGATGCCCATTGGGTGAGATTGATGCCAGATTTAGGAAGCAGGATATCGGCTGCCTGCACGCCAATGCCGGGGTAAAGTCTCATGGATAGCCCTTTCGCTCAGGAAAATTCGATCAAATTAGATTGTAACGAGAGTGCCCGCGGGAATAAATACCCCATGGCCGGTTGGTGATGTCTGTCAGGGCTAATCAGGAGGGTTATCCAATCAAAAACGCTCACGTCCGTGAGCGTTCTTGTCGTTGTAGCGGCCATCACATGCCGGCCAGGTAGGCGATTCCCAGCGAGCCGGGGCCGACATGTGTACCAATCACCGGGCTGACGTCTGCGATGAAGGCTTCGGCTACTTCGGACGTTGAAAATCGGGTGCGAATTTTTTCAAGCAGCGTGCGAGCTTCATCCGGGTTGTTCGCGTGGTGTACACAAATTCGAACGGGTAGGCGGTTTTCTACATCCTTGATAAAAAGGTCGGTCATTTGTTCCACGGCTTTGCTGAAGGTGCGGACTTTGTCAACCGATTCTAACTTTCCTTCGATTATTTTAATAATTGGCTTGAGGTTCAACATCGAACCCACAAAGGCCGCCGCTCCGCCAATTCGCCCGCCGCGATGTAGAAATTCGAGGGTGGGAACGACCACAAAGAGGCTGCTCAGTGAGATCGATTTTTCCGCCTGGATGCGGCATTCCTCCAGCGTGGCGCCTTGCATGGCAGCCCGCGCGGCTATTATCGCCGGGAAGCCCATTGCCATTGCCGTGCCCATCGTATCGACCAGCGCAATGCGGTTTTTGGCAGTCTTCATCATTTCGCGGGCTTGAGCGGCGGAATCGAGCGTGCCGGATAGCCGCGAAGAAATATGCACGCTGAGGATGTCGTAACCTTCATCCAGCAGTTTTTTGTAAAGTTCGGCAAAATATCCCGGTGTGGGTTGTGAAGTGGATGGCATGCTCTTGGTGGTGGCCAACCGGGTGTAAAATTCCGTGGGTTGAATGTCGATGCCGTCCTGGTAGCTTTTATCATCCATGATGACTTGCAAAGGGACGATGTGCATGGGATAGCCCTTGATCACATCGGCCGGAAAGCAGGCAGTTGAATCGGTAACAATAGCAACTTTAGACATATGGCTCCTCGGATAGAAGACAGTAATTGATTCAAGGGGTAATGTAGAGGGTGATTCTAAAGGTAAAACCCTGTAGATCAGAAATAGTTACCTGGGATTCACTCAGAGTGGATCAGTTTCCGGTTTGAGATAAACAGGGCAACTAAAAATCCCTTGACCCGACATGATTTCTAGGCTAAAATCACACCGGCTTACGCCCCGGAATGGGGTGTTGTTTTTCTATGGATGTGACGAACCATGTTTGAAACCTTAAGCGACCGCCTGAACAAAATTTTTGAAAATCTGCGCCGGCGCGGAAAACTATCCGAAGCTGATGTGGATGCCGTGATGCGTGAAGTGCGCCTGGCTTTGCTCGAGGCGGACGTGCATTACAGCGTGGTCAAGGATTTTGTGGCGCGCGTGCGAGCCCGCTCGGTGGGCGCGGAAGTCTCCAGGGCGCTCAATCCTGCGCAACAGGTCATCAAAATTGTCCATGAGGAATTGATTGCCACGTTGGGAGAGCCGGAGCGGCTCAACCTGACCGGCGCAAAGCCCTGGCTGGTGATGATCGTGGGTTTGCAGGGTTCGGGCAAGACAACTGCTGCGGCCAAACTGGCGCGTTTACTGCGGTCGCAGGGCGAGCGTGTGATGCTGGTGGCGGCGGACCCTTACCGGCCGGCTGCGGTCAAGCAACTGCAAACGCTCGGCGAGCGCGTAGGCGTACCGGTGTTCAGCGAACCCGGCGTCAAACCGCCGGAACTGGCGGCCCATGCCTTTGATCAGGCAAAAAAAGGCGGCTATACGGTCGTTTTGCTGGATACCGCCGGCCGTTCGCAACTGGACGAGCAATTGATGGAAGAGCTGCGTTCAATCACGCGCAAGGTCACCCCGGTGGATACGCTGCTGGTGATTGACTCGATGATCGGCCAGGAAGCGTTGCACGTGGCAGAGGGTTTCCGGGATACGGTCTCGCTGACCGGCCTGGTGTTGACCAAAATGGACGGCGACAGCCGGGGCGGTGCGGCCATTTCGATCCGCTCGGTGACCGGCGTGCCGATCAAGTTCCTGGGGACCGGCGAAGGCGTGGACGCGCTGGAAAGCTACGATCCGCGCCGGCTGGCGTCGCGCATCCTGGGGATGGGCGATATGATCGGCCTGATCGAGAAAGCCGAAGCCGCGTACGACGAGCAGACGGCGCGCGACCAGGCGCAGAAGATGATGAAAGGCGATTTTTCGCTGGAGGATTTTGCCCAGCAGTTGAAACAGATCCGCAAGATGGGCCCGTTCCAGCAAATTCTGGAAATGCTTCCGGGTGGAATGGGTCAGGCTGCCCGCAATATTGATCCCAAGGAAGCTGAAAAGTCGCTCAAATTGACAGAGGCGATCATCAGTTCGATGACGCAGGCTGAACGCCGCAATCCGGATATCCTCAATGCCAGCCGCCGGCGGCGCATCGCGCGCGGCTCGGGCACCGAGGTGCAGGATGTCAACCGCATTCTCAAGCAATTCCGGGATGCGCAGCGCATGGTAAAAACGCTGCAAAAAACAGGAGGGCGCGGAATGCCCCGCCTGTTTGGATAGGTCTGAACAGTTGAGCGGAGAGTTGTGCGCTTCCTTCAGCGTTCCCTTCAACTCTCTTTAACCTTCTGTCTGGACGGTTTGGAAATTCGCGATATACTTAGGCTTTAGAAACACTAGAAAGTAAAAAGGGAGATCGACTCGATGGTTCGTATTCGTTTGCGCCGCACTGGTTTGAAGGGTCAGGCATCCTACCGCATCATTGCCGCGGATAAGGAAAGCCCGCGTGATGGCCGCTTCATTGAAATTTTGGGATCCTACAATCCCCGCACTGAACCTTTCACTCTGGAAGTTCAGGAAGACCGCATTTTTGATTGGATGAGCAAAGGCGCACAGCCGAGCGATTCGGTGCTCAAACTATTCAAGAGCGTGGGTCTGTTGGACCGCTTTGCCCGCTATAAGGCCGGCGAACCGGTTGAAAAGCTGCTGGAAGAAGCCAAGGCAGTTTACGAGAGCCGCAAGAAGAGCGTGTAAACGACCTCCCCCTCCAAGTCAAAAGAGATTGCGACGGGAATTTATGCTGGAGCAATGGGGCACACCCTATTGATCCGGAAAGGGAGAAGCCGTGAAAGATCTGATTGATTATATTGCTCGGTCACTGGTTGATGATCCTACCCAGGTTGAGATCAAACAGGACCGGATGGGCGCATCCAGGGTTCATCTTGAACTGCGGGTAGCCAAAGAGGATATGGGTCGTATAATTGGCAAGGGCGGCCGGGTGGCCAATGCCATGCGCGTTTTATTGCGCGTGGCGGCAGCCCGCGAAGGCAAACAAGCCAGCCTGGATGTCGTTGAGCCCCGATGAAATCACGCCGGATCATCCCCCCTGCAACGCCAACGGATGAAACAGGCTCGCCCCTGACGGGCGAGCCTGTCTTTCTGGTGGTTGGCAAACTTCGCCGGCCGCATGGATTGAACGGCGATCTCCTGATGGAGGTCCTCACCGATTTTCCAGAACGAATGCGGCAGGACCGCCAGCTTTTCATTGGCGAAGCTCACGTTCCCGTGGTGCTTGAGAAGAGCCGGGTCCACCCGCCGTTCTTGATATTAAAATTCCGCGGGTATGACACGCCGGAGGCGGTGGCTGAGTTTCGCAACAGCGCGGTTTATGTCCGCGCCGATTCGCTGCCGCCGTTGCCTGAAGGCGAGTATTATCACCACCAGTTGGTCGGTTTACGCGTCGTCGCTGAGGACGGCCGGGAGTTGGGCATCCTCACCGAGGTGCTGGAAACCGGCGCGAACGATGTTTACATCGTCACGGATGGAGATGGCAAGGAAGTGCTTTTGCCTGCCATCCGCGAGGTGATCCTGGAAGTCGATCTCGCGGCAAAAACCATGCGCGTCAGGCCGCAAACCTGGCAGGATTGATATGGACCACCGCTGCTACTGGGTGGGATTTAACCTGGTAAAAGGCATCGGGGCAGTGCGCCTGCAGGCTTTGCTGGATCACTTTGGCAGCCTGGAAATTGCCTGGAACGCGCCTGCCGACGCCCTGATGGCAG
>CALMIB010000080.1 GCA_937863945.1 uncultured Longilinea sp. | reverse complement strand
AATCGACCGGCCAGCGAAACCACCGTGCCAATCCCGGCGGCGATCGCGAGGGTCTTTGCCAGTAAAGCGAGGATGTGCTTGATCATTGGTGCTCCCGGCCGTGATCACAAAACTCACCAACCAGTATAGCACCACGGCGGCAAAACCACCCGGCGCGGCGCGGAGCAGTTGCCGGCTTCCGCGGGTCAGGCGTCGGCCAGGTACGCCAGGATTTGCGCGCGGATGTCGTCGCGCACCTGGCGGAAGACCGCCAGGACCTCGTCGGGGCTGCCCTGGGCCCTGGCCGGATCAGGAAAGCCGATGTGTTTCCGCCGGCCCTGTCCCAGCCAGACCGGGCAGTTCTCCTCGGCGTCGTCGCACAGGGTGATCACCTGGTCGAAGGATTGTCCGCGGAAGACCTCGATGGATTTGGATTCACCCTGGTGCTGGACGCCAATTTCGGCCAGCACGCGCAGCGCCAGCGGATGGACGTACCCGGCCGGCTGCGTGCCCGCGCTGAAAGCGGTCCAGCGGTCCGCGGCGAAGTGGTTGACGATGGCTTCAGCTATTTGCGAGCGGCAGGAGTTGCCGGTGCACAGGAACAGGACGCGTTTGAGGGGCATGGGGTGGCTCGATATTCTTTGATTCGGTATTGGGTATTCGGTATTCGAAAAATGTTGATTTGTACGAACCGCTAATTCACCAGGATAGATTGTACTTAATCCTTTTCCACCAGCAGCCAGACGGTGTGATCTTCGCGGCGCAGGCTGAGCGCGGCGGGCAAACCCGCGAAGAGGGCGGCCATGCGCTCGCCGCTGAGGAAATGGCTGCGCATGAAGAGCAGTTTTTCGCCCAGCGCCAGCAGTTTGACCGTGAGGGTGTCGATATCCGGCTCTTCGATCACCAGGCGGCCGCCGGGGCGCAGCACGCGGAACATCTCGCGCGCGGTCTGCCCCTGGTGGTACACGTGGTGCAGGGCATCCACCATCAGCACGCGGTCGAAGCTGGCACCCGGGAAGGGCAGGCGCTCGACGGCGGCGCGGGTGGGGCTCAGCCCGCCCTTGCGCATGGCGCCGCGCAGCATGCCGTGTGAAAAATCGGTCACGGTCAGGCGCGCGCCCGATTGCGCCAGCACCTGCGCCAGGCGGCCGGTGCCGCCGCCAGCATCCAGGATGCGCGCGCCAGGGAAGACGGCCAGCAGGTCGCTCAGGATGGCCGAAAGCGGCGCGGGCGGGATGTTCTCGTAAAAGCGCGCGGCAACGTCGAAGTGGTCAAAGGTTGGCATGGCTTATTCTAGCCAGTTTACCGTCTGAAAGCAACTGCCTATTCTTCTCTGGCCGGCAGGAACTGCTCGCGCTGCACGATGAGCAGCAGCAGCAGCGCCGAAAAGGCTACCTGCAGGGCAAGGTCAACCGGGCCGATTTCGTCGAAAAAGATGGCGACGATATTGCCGGCCGCCAGTATAAACGCTGCAAAAAAGATGAAAGTTGAACGCCGCGCGAGCAGCCAACCGGCCAGGTCGAGCAGCACGGCGTCCAGCATTATCAGGCTGGCGACCCACATGGGCGTGCCGTGGCGCACGGTGAGCACCGCGAAGACCGCCATGACCAGCGCCAGCAGGAAGAACAGCAGCCGGGCGGCGCGGACCGAATTGGATTGGGTTTGGGTCAGCATACTTCAGTATAGCGCGGCAATTTTGCGAAAACAATACGCCCGGAGCTTTACCCCCGGGCGGTTTTATGAGATGAAGTTGCGATCGTTCAGGCTTTGCGCGCCAGGACGACCAGGTTGCCGCTGGCGGCGGTGTCGAACGGCTCGCCGCCCAGCCCGCCGAACCATTCGATGTGTTCAAAACCGGCGGCGGGCAGCGCGGCGGCCAGATCGGCCCGGGTGAGCGGGCGCAGCAGGCTGGTGGTGATTTGCTGCCGCCAGGGCTGATCGCCATCGCGGGTGAGCGTGGCGACGTTGAACTGGATCAGCCCGGAGGCTAGAAAATCATAGAAGCGGAAGAAGAGCCATTCCCGTTCGCCCTCGCGGTGCGATTGCGGCTCCATCCAGCGCTGCTGACCGGCGGTGACGGCGTCGAAGTTGCGGTTTTGCAGCAGCAGCAACCCGCCGGGTTTCAGGCAGTTGGCAAAGTCGATCAGCGCGGCTTCCAGCGCGCCGGGGCCCACCGCGTGCGGCAGCGAATTGCCCAGGCACAGCACGGCATCGAATTCGGGTTTGCCGCTGCCGGGCGCGAAGCTGCTCGCCAGCTCGCCAAAGCCGGCGGCGTGAAAATCAACCGCCAGCCCGGCCTTGGCCGCATTGGCGCGGGCGCGTTCGATCATCCCACTGCTCAGGTCGGCACCGCTGGCAATAAAACTGCGCTGCGCCAGGGCCAGGGCGTGCATGCCGGTGCCGCAGGCGGCATCCAGCACGCGCGGACGGCCCGCCAGCGCGCGCTCCAGGAAGGGCAATTCGTAGCTCAGGCGGTTGTTCCAGTTGACGAAACGGTCGTAATCCAAACTGAACTGATCGTACATTTGCATGGGCGGCTCCTGCGGGCGGGTCAGCGCAACCCGGCTTCGGTTTCCAGTTTTTCGGCCAGCGCCAGGTACTTCTCGTGCACGCCTGCGCCGGTTTCCTCGTGCTCGACGGTTTCAAAGCCCTCGAAGATGGTTTCGTGCTGCTCGGCGGGGATGACCTGGTCGGCCATCGGGAAGAGCACGCCGTCTTCCTTCTGGATGTGCTGGCGCAGCAGCGCGGCGTAACCGCGCGCGTTGGCGAGCACTTCGCCGGCCGCGGCGGACTCGCCGGCTTGCAGGCGCTCGGCGGCGGCGCGCATGCCGCGGGTGAAGGCGCGGCCCTGCTCGTGCTCCATCAGCATCACGCCCACCGGGCCGCCCTGCTGCGGCAGGCCGCTGGCGGTTATGGCCGGGAAGAGCACACCCTCTTCCTTGACGTGGTGGCAGCCGTCGGCAAAGCCCTTGATGAAGTCGGCGGCTTCCAGGAAGAACCCGGGTCGCACCGGTTGGCCGGTTTCCAGGCGGTCGGCGGCGCTTTCCAGCGCGGCGATGACGCGCTCGATGACGCGGTGTTCTGAGGACAAAATTTCGGTTGCTTTCATTATATGCTCTCCTTCGAGAAGATAAGGGTCTAATTTGGATTTCGTTAAACTGATCATACCCGATTAGCGGGGGGGGTTCTTTGCGCTTGAGCAAGTTGGCGGAAACCTCAAAATGGAATAGAATGAATGCACATGGCCTCTCCCCTGATTTCCCCCGCGTTGACCGAACAGATGCTTGCCACGCCGCTGTTCGCCGGGCTGCCGCCGGACGAGGTGCTGCGCATTGCCGCGGCGGCGCATTCAAAACGGTTGACGGCGGGCGAGTATTACTTCCTGCAGGGCGACCCGGCCGAGCGCATTTACCTGCTGGTGGAAGGCCGCCTGAAGCTGACCCGGGCGGCCGCCGACGGACAGCAGGCGCTGATGCGCGTGGTGACGCCGGGCACGCTGTTCGGCGCGCTGGCGCTGGCCCAGGCCGGCGACTACCCGGTGTCGGCGCAGGCCGCCGATGGCAGCCTGGCGGCTTACTGGCTGCCGCTGGAGCTGATGGGCTTCGTGCAGCAATTCCCGGCGCTGGCGATCAACGCCATGAAGATCATGGCCGACCACGTGCAGGAGTTCCAGGAGCGCTACCTGCAACTGGCCACCGAGCGGGTCGAGCGCCGCCTGGCGCGCGCCATCCTCCGGCTGGCGGCGCAGACCGGGCGCAAGACCGACGAGGGCGTGCTGATCGATCTGCCGCTGACGCGCCAGGACCTGGCCGAAATGACCGGCACCACGCTGTTCAGCGTCAGCCGGATTTTGAATCAGTGGGAATCACAGGGGCTGGTGAAGGTGGGACGCGAGAAGGTGGTGGTGGTGTTCCCGCACGGGCTGGTGCGCATCGCCGAGGACCTGCCGGGGAAGAAAGAGTAACCGCGAAGAAAGCAAAGAGGACGAAGCCACAGAGATCACCGAGGGCACGGAGCGGAGAAGGGAACTTTATTATTTATAAAATCCTTATCCATGCCTGAAGGCAGGGAAAAACGCTCATTTTTTGGGTTTCATGATCGATATCTAACTTCTCTATTACGCCCGCCTATGATCCCGTTTGTGTAAAAAAACATCCAATCCCCACACTCGCATATTTTCGGTTGATAGTGGTATCGTGTGCTAAATTTTTTACTTCCGGTCGCCCATTTCGCGGGCGGCCTGCTCCACCAGCTTGAAGCCGTGCGGCATGATTTCCTCCAGGCGGGCGGGGGCGGTCGGGTCGCCGGCGGACAGGTCGTCCAGCGCGCGCAGCAGCGAGCGGCGCACCCCGCTGGCATGCACCGCCCAGTGCGAATCGACTGAGAGCCGCTCCAGGCGCAGGACCAGGCGTTGGGCCAGCTCGACCAGGGGCTCGTTGGATTGTTGCGCGGGTTGCATGGCGCGATTATAACGTCGAATACTCAGTCGCGGGTATAATTTTCCCAAGAACCGCTTTGAGGAAACTCCGCCATGCCTGTCACCATCCGCGACCTGGCCAAAAAACTCAATCTGTCCATCACCACCGTTTCGCGCGCGCTGGACGGCTATGCCGACGTTTCGGCGGAAACGCGCCAGCGGGTGATTCAGGCCGCGGAAGAGCTGGGCTATCAACCCAGCTACATCGCGCGAAACCTGCGCAAGCGGCGCAGCGGTTCGATCGGCTACATCCTGCCGACGGCCCTGCCGCAGTTCAGCGATCCGTTTTACACGGGCTTTCTCACCGGGTTGTGCGACGAGAGCGCCACGCGGCGCATCGACCTGCTGGTGGCTTCCGCACCGCCCGGCACGCGCCAGGAGCAGGAGCAGTACCGCCGCTGGGTGCTGAGCGGCCGCGTGGATGGGATGGTGCTCAACCGCATCCGCCGGCAGGACTGGCGCATCGAATTCCTCGAAGCGCAAAATCTGCCCTTCAGCGGGCTGGGCGCCAGCCTGAGCAGCGCGCGCTACCCGCGCGTGGAGGTGGACGAGCGCGGCGGCATGGCCCGCCTGACCCGCCACCTGATTCAGAAAGGCCACCGGCGGATCGCGTTTATTGGCGGGCCGGCAGAACTTAGCCTGCAATTTGAGCGCAGCGGCGGCTACCGCCAGGCGCTGCAGGCGGCCGGCATCCCGACCGACCCGCAGTTGGAGGTGGAGGGCGATCTTTCGGAGCAGCGCGGCTACGAACTGGCGTTGCAATTGTTGAATTTGCCCGAACCGCCCACCGCGCTGATCGGCTGCAACGATCTGACCGCGCTGGGCGCGCACCGCGCCGCGCTGGAGATGAACCTGAACATTGGCGAGGAAATCGCCGTCGCCGGCTTTGACGGCATCCCCGAAACCGCGTTTACGGTGCCGCCCATCACCACGCTGGCGCAGCCCACCTATGAAATTGCCCGGCGGCTGGCCGGGATGCTGATTGACCGGATCAACGGTGGATTGCCGGATGCTGAAGTGGTGCGCGTAGAACCCCGGCTGATTGTGCGCGCTTCGAGCGGTTAGCGCGCGTCCGTGCTTTTTTCGCAGGCTGCACGATTGGCCGCAGGATTGAAATCCAGAAAACCGTGTATAATGCAATTTATCCAAAACGTTTTGGATCATCACGATCATCCACCGGTCTTATACGGAGGTGCACATGAAAACCGTTGTCGCTGCTGCCCTGGGGGAATGCGTGCATGTGGCGGGCGTGATGAACTTTTTGCGCCTGGCCGAAGCCGCCGGCTGGCGGACTAGCTTCCTGGGACCGGCCGTGCCGGTGGAGGATGTGCTGGCCGCCGCCAAAGCTGAAAACGCGGACATGGTCGGGGTGTCGTACCGGCTGACGCCCGAAACCGGCGAGCGGCTGCTGGCCGAGTTTGCTGAAAGCGCCGATGAGCTGCACAGCCGCGGGGTGCGCTTTGCCTTTGCCGGCACGCCGCCGGTGGCCGAACGCGCCCGCAAGCTGGGCTTTTTTGAGCGCGTTTTCGATGGTTCTGAGCCGCCCGAGGCTGTGCTGGCCTACGTAAAGGGTCAATCCGACGGTCCGGCCACCGCAGCCGACTATCCGCAGACCACCGTCGAGCGCATCCGCTGGAAGTCGCCTTACCCGCTGATCCGCCATCACTTCGGTCTGCCGACGATGGCGGACACCCTGCGAGGCATCGAGCAGATTGCCGCCGCCGGCGCGTTGGACGTGATCTCGCTCGGCATCGATCAGGACGCGCAGGAGAATTTCTTCCACCCCGAGCGGCAGAATCCGCGCCGGCGCGGCGCGGGCGGCGTGCCCGTGCGCAGCGCCGAAGATTACCGCGCGCTGTACGCCGCCAGCCGCCAGGGCAACTACCCGCTGCTGCGCACCTACTCCGGCACGGACGATTTCATCCAACTGGCCGAGCTGTACGTGGATACGATCAACATTGCCTGGTGCGCCATTCCGCTGTTCTGGTTCAACCTGATGGATGGGCGCGGTCCGTGGGATCTGGAAGGCTCGATCCGCGAGCACCAGCAGGTGATGGCCTGGTACGGGGAGCGCGGCATCCCGGTGGAATTGAACGAGCCGCACCACTGGGGCATGCGCGACGCGCACGATGCGGTCTTTGCCGCTTCGGCCTACCTCTCAGCGTACAACGCGCGCGCTTTCGGCGTCAAGGACTACATCGCCCAGTTGATGTTCAACAGCCCGCCGGGGCACTCAGACGCGATGGACCTGGCCAAGATGCTGGCAGTGCTGGAACTGATCGAGCCGTTGCAGGGGCCGGACTTCCGCATCTGGAAGCAGACGCGCACCGGGCTGCTCTCGTATCCGCTCGACCCGGCCGCGGCGCGCGCGCACCTGGCCGCCAGCGTGTACGTGCAGATGGCGCTCAAGCCGCACATCATTCACGTGGTGGGGCACACCGAAGCTGACCACGCGGCCACGGCTGAAGATGTGATTGAAGCCTGCGGGCTGGCGCGGCGCGCCATCGATAACGCCTTGCGCGGCGCGCCGGACATGACCGCCGACCCGGCAGTGCAGGCGCGCAAGGAGCAGATTAAAAAAGAAGTCGGGCTGATCCTGCAGGCCATCCGAGGCCTGGCG
The DNA here is from genome assembly GCA_937863945.1 of uncultured Longilinea sp. Lineage (GTDB taxonomy): Bacteria > Chloroflexota > Anaerolineae > Anaerolineales > Anaerolineaceae > Longilinea. The sequence continues at coordinate 3,489 of CALMIB010000080.1, read as the reverse complement.
CCTGGCAGCGCCGACCCGCTGGCCGATCCGGCCGCCCTGGCGCGCGCGGTGGCGGTAGGAATCATGGACGCGCCGCAACTGCGCAATAACCGCTTTGCGCGCGGCGCGGTGCAAACGCGCATTCACAACGGCGCCAGCATTGCCGTTGATTCACAGGGCCGCCCGCTGGCCGAAGCCGACCGGCTGGCAACCCTGAAACTGGATGGAAAACGATCGGAATAGAAAGGAAAACATGAACCACACGCCTCACTTCACGGTAATTGGCGCCGGGCACGGCGGCAAAGCCATGGCTGCCCACCTGGCCTTGATGGAATTTCCGACCACGCTCTACAACCGCACGCACGAGCATATTCTGGGCGTGGAACGGCGCGGCGGAGTTGAACTGGAAAGCTACGAAGGCGGCCCGCGCGGCTTCGGCAGGCTGGAAAAAGTCACCTCCGACATGTCCGAGGCATTGAAGGACGCCGACATGGTCATGGTGGTGGTGCCTTCCTCAGCCCATGCCGACATCGCCCGCAGCACCGCGCCGTACCTCAAGGACGGCCAGATTGTGGTGCTGCATCCCGGGCGCACCTGCGGGGCAATCGAGTTCCTCAAGGTGCTGCGCGACAACAATTGCACCGCCGATGTGGTGGTGGCCGAAACCGAGACCTTCATCTATGCCTCGCGCTCAGACGGCCCGGCCCAATCGCGCATCTTTCGCATCAAAGAGGCCGTTCCGGTGGCTGCGCTGCCCTCCAATCGCACCGCAGAGGTGCTGGAGATGATCCACCTGCCGTACCCGCAATTCATCGACGGCGGCAACGTGCTGCAAACCGGGCTGAACAACATGGGTGCTATTTTTCATCCCGCGCTCACCCTGCTCAACTCCGGCTGGATCGAGGCCACGCACGGCGACTATCAGTTCTACATCGACGGCGTCACGCCCTCTGTGGCGCGCGTGCTCGAAGCGCTTGACCGCGAGCGCGTGACCGTGGCGGCCGCGCTGGGCCTGCGCGCGCGCACGGCGATGGAGTGGTTGAAACTGGCCTACGACACCACCGGCGAGGACCTGTGCGAAGCCATCCACAACCAGCCGGGCTACTATGGCATCAAAGCGCCCCCCACGCTCAACCACCGCTACATTTTCGAGGACGTGCCGATGAGCCTGGTGCCGATTGCCTCGCTGGGGCAGCGTTACGGCGTTTCGGTGCGCGGCATGGATTCGATCATCCGGCTGGCGTGCATCGTCCACCGCACCGACTACTGGCGGCGCGGCCGCACCATTGAAAAGCTCGGCCTGGGTGAGTTGAGCGTAAACGAATTGACCCGCTTTGTGATCGAAGGAGTCCTGGAGCCGGAATAAATCCGATTATCTTGCGATCCTACACAAAGAAGGAGGATTGATGGAATCCGTGCTTTCTTCTGACCAATTCTATGCCTGGGTGATTTTGCCCATCATCATCTTCCTGGCGCGCGTATGTGATGTGACCCTGGGCACCATCCGCATCATCTTCACCTCGCGCGGCAAGCGCAACCTGGCGCCGCTGCTGGGTTTCGTGGAGGTGCTGATCTGGATTGTGGTGATCGGGCAACTCGTCCAGAACCTTGGATCAATTACCTCCTACCTTGGCTATGCCGCCGGCTTTGCGGTGGGCAACTTTGTGGGTATGTACATTGAAGATCATCTGGCGTTGGGCACGCTGATCGTGCGCACGATCGTGCCCGGGGGTGGCGATGAGTTGATGAAAACGCTGCGCACTGCCGGCTACGGCGTGACCGGCGTGAACGGCGAGGGCGCCAACGGCCCGGTCAAGCTGGTGTACACCATTGTCAAGCGGCGCAATCTAAAGGATGTGGTCAACCTGATCCACGCCACCCACCCAAAGGCGTTCCTGTCGGTGGAGGATGTGCGCTCGACCGCAGAGGGCATCTTCCCGCCGGTGATGAATGACACGAATTTCCTCGGGCGAATAATAAAGTGACCGCTTCACGGCGAAAACAGGCGGCGCAGCGAGCCTGAGGCTTCGCTGCGCTGTCTTGTCATGCTTAAGTGTAAAAACTCAAACCGGCCAATGACTAATGTTCGTGCCCCTGCAATTTTTCAGCGCCGGGCAACAGTCCCACCAGTTTTTGCGGTTGGTGGATCAAAATGGGGAAGTGCTGCGGGCAGATGTAGTATTCCTGCTCCTGGTATTCCAGCTTCAGCAGCGGGATTTCCTGGCTGGTTTCCTGGCAGACCAGGCAGCGCGGGGTGTTTTCGGTCATCGTTCCTCCGGGAGTTGTGAATTGGGGGTGGGGTTTTCGATCACCCGGTTCAGATCGACCATCAGCAGCTTCAGATCCAGCCCGTAGATGCGGGCGGCATCGGCCAGCGTTTCAAAGCGCGCCATATCGCAGCCCACACAGGCCATATGCCGGGCCAGCAGCACCGGAATCACCTGTGGCCAGGCGGACATCAGGTCGGCCATGAGCATGCGCTGGGAAAGCGAAAAATCCGAATGGGTCTCTTCCGGGATATTCATCACTGTCCAGTATACCCGATGTGGGGGTGCGTCTCTTTGCGCTGGCGCAAAAAGGCCCGGGATAGCTTCTGAAACGGAGACCCGGCGGCTGTATGGTAAGATTAGCTGCGGAGCAAACCCTATGAACCAAAAAGCGCAATTCGGGAATGCGATCCTTACGTTGGGTCTGGCGGTGACCGCCGGGCTGGCAGCGGCACAGGTGGCTTATAGCACGCGCCTGGGCCTGTGGGCGCAAAGCGATTCGGCGGTGTACCTTGCGGCGGCGCGCAACCTGCTGGCCGGCCAGGGGTTGCAGGTCGTCCAGCCCTCCGGTCAGATCGCCGTGTTGATGCCGCCACTCTATTCGCTCAAGCTGGCCGGCCTGGGCTGGCTGGGCTTTGACATGCTGAATGCCGCACGCTGGTTGAACGTGATTCTGGCCTTCACCAGCATCCTGCTGTTTGGCTGGGTGCTGCTGCACTTTGGCCGCATGCGCTGGCTGGCGCTGGCCGGCGCGCTGCTGCTGGCGCTTTTCCCGGTGATAGTGGAGATGTACAGCGGGTTGATGACCGAGGCGCTGTACCTGACCCTGATGCTGTTCGGGTTTGGGGCGCTGCTGGCTTACCTTGATAACGGCTCTCGCGCCTGGCTGGCCGTGGCGGCGCTGGCCGCTGGGTTGGGCGGACTGACCCGGTGTGTGGGCATCGTCTGCCTGCCGTCGGGCGTGCTGGCAGTTCTGCTGCTAGGTCGCGCCGCGTGGCGGCGTCGCGTCGGCGACCTGCTGCTCTTCAGCGCGGCCAGCATGCTGCCCGTGGCAGCTTGGATGGTCTGGCTGTCGCTCTCGCCGGACCCTTCGACCGCACTGGGCGTGCCGGAGTGGAGCAACCCATGGGCCTACCTGGCGCCGGTGCGCAACGGCTTTTTCCACACGCTGTGGAGCTGGCTGCCCTTTGCCGATGCGCTGCCGCGCGACTCGGTCCACGATCTTCATCGACCCCGAAGGCGT
>CALMIB010000079.1 GCA_937863945.1 uncultured Longilinea sp. | reverse complement strand
CTGCCCGCCAGCAGGTGGAAGCCTTAAAATCGTTGCGCGCCCGGCACAAGACGTTGAGCGCCCAACGCGAAACAACCACCCGCCAGATCGCCCAGATCAAGATGCTCGAACGCGCCTTTGGCAAGGACGGCATCCCCGCGCTGTTGATCGAGCAGGCCCTGCCGGAGATTGAGATGCAGGCCAACGAAATCCTCGACCGGCTCAGCGCGGGAAACATGTCGGTGCGGTTTGCCACCCAGCGCGAGTACAAGGACAGCAAACGCGACGACAAGCGCGAAACGCTGGATATCCTGATCAGCGATTCGATCGGCACGCGCGAATACGAAATGTTCTCGGGCGGCGAGGCCTTCCGCGTCAATTTCGCCATCCGCCTGGCGCTTTCGCGCGTGCTGGCCAAACGCGCCGGCGCCCGCCTGCAAACCCTGGTCATCGACGAGGGATTTGGCAGCCAGGATGCCGACGGCCGCCAGCGCCTGATCGAGGCAATCAACCTGGTCAGCGCAGATTTCAAGAAAATTCTGGTCATCACCCACCTCGAAGAGCTCAAGGATGCCTTCCCCGCGCGCATCGAGGTCGAGAAGACCCAGCACGGCTCCGCCGTCCGGGTGATTGCCTCGTGAGCATCCCCGTCCGGCTCGGCCTGGTTCAGCGCGTGCTGCCCGCCTACCGCGTGCCGCTCTTCGATGCGCTGGCCGAAGCCTGCCCGGCCGGCCTGGCGGTGTTCGCCGGCCAGGCGCGCCCGCAAGAAATGATTGAACCTGGCACGCTGCAAGTTGCCCGCCACCAGGCAGCCGCCAACCTGCACCTGCCCTTCTCGCTGTGCTGGCAGGGCGGGCTGCTGCCCTGGCTGGAAACCTGGCAGCCGCAGGTGTTGATCGTCGAGGCCAACCCGCGCTACCTGCGCACCCCGGCAGCCGTGCGCTGGATGCACGCCCGCGGGCGCAAGGTGATCGGCTGGGGGCTGGGCGCGCCCGGCGCGCAGAGCGGCATCCGTGGGCTGATCCGGCGCGCCTTCCTGCGCCAGTTCGACGCCATGCTCACCTACAGCCAGACCGGCGCGGCCGAATACCGCGCCGCGGGATTTGCGCCGGAGCGGGTTTTTGTCGCGCCCAATGCCACCGCGCCGCGTCCGGCTGCTCCGGCTCCGGCGCGCCCGGATTCATTTGCCCAGGAACGCGCCACGCTGCTGTTTGTCGGCCGCCTGCAGGCCCGCAAGCGTATCGATCTGCTGCTGCGCGCCTGCGCCGCGCTGCCCGCCGGGCTGCAACCCGCGCTGTGGATCGTCGGCGACGGCCCCGAGCGTGCCACGCTGGAATCGCTGGCCGCGCAGGTATATCCGGCCGCCCAGTTCTTCGGCGCGCGCCACGGCGCGGCCCTCGATCCGCTGTTTGACGCCGCCGACGTGTTCGTGCTACCCGGGACAGGCGGGCTGGCGCTGCAGCAGGCCATGGCGCACGCGCTGCCTGTGATGGCCGCCGAAGCCGATGGCACCCAGGCCGACCTGGTGCGCCCGGCCAACGGCTGGCAGATCGTCCCCGGCAGCCTGGAGAGCCTGACCGGCGCGCTGGAGCAGGCGCTGAGCGACCCGGCCCGCCTGCGCGCCATGGGGCTGGAATCCTACCGCATCGTCGCCCAGGAGATCAACCTGGAACGCATGGTCATCCAATTCGAACGGGCGGTACTCGCCGTGTTGAAGGGATAAAAGATGCACATCCTGCTGGTTGCCGACGGCCGCAGCCCAATCACCCGCAGTTGGACCCGCTCATTGCTGGAAGGCGGTTTGCGCGTCACGCTGTGCTCCACCTTCCCCTGCGCTCCCCTGGAAGGGATCGAATCGCTGCACATCCTGCCGGTGGCCTTCGCGGGCATGGCCGGCAGCCAGGCGGCCAACACCTCAGCGGCGCCCGCGCCGCGGCGCGGAATGGTCGCCCGCTTCCGACCGTTGTTCCTGTCCGCGCGCTACTGGCTGGGGCCGCTCAGCCTGCGCTCCTTTGCCGTGCCGTTCCGCAATCTGGTCGAAGCGGTTCAACCCGACCTGGTTCACGCCCTGCGCATTCCCTTCGAGGGCATGCTGGCGGCCTTCACGCCGCCGCAGGTTCCCCTGGCGGTCTCCATCTGGGGCAACGATCTGACGCTGCACGCGCGCGGCTCGCGTTGGATGGAAGCAGCCACCCGGCGAACGTTGCGGCGCGCCGACGCGCTGGCGGCGGATGCCGCCCGCGACCTGCGTCTGGCGCCCGCCTGGGGTTTCGATCCGCAAAAGCCCACCCTGCTCGTCCCTGGAAACGGCGGCATCGACCTGGCGGAGATTCAGGCGCTGCGCGGCCAGCCCCGCCTGCACATCGACGCCATCCCGGCCGGCGTTCCGCTGGTGGTCAACCCACGCGGTTTTCGGCCAGGCTCACTGCGCAGCGACGTCTTCTTCCAGTCCATTCCACTGGTGTTGCAGCATGAACCCGCGGCGCACTTTCTCTGCCCATCCATGGCCGGGCAACCCGAAGCGATCGAATGGGTGGAGCGCCTCAAAATCGGCCAGCAGGTGCACCTGTTGCCCACCCTGCCGCAGACCCAGCTCTGGGAGATTTTTTTACGCGCCGAGGTGTTCGTTTCACCCAGCGTGCACGACGGCACGCCCAACTCGCTGCTCGAGGCCATGGCCTGCGGCTGCCTGCCGGTGGTCGGCGACATCGAATCGATGCGCGAATGGATCACCCCCGGCGTCAACGGCCTGCTGGCCGACGCAGCCAACCCACAGGCACTGGCGGAGGCCATCGCGATGGGGCTGGAAAATGCCGGGCTGCGCGCATCGGCGGCGGAACGCAACCGCCAAATCATCGAAAGCCGGGCAGATTGCCGCCAGAACCGCACGCAAGTGGTAGAATTCTACAATTCACTCCTCCGGTGAATTTCTCCGCGAAAGCGTTCATTCAACTGATTCCCGAGTTTTTTGCATGACTGACCGCAACACTACCACATTGCAGGACCGCATCCGCGGGGTCGCCGTCGGCGCGGCCATCGGCGACGCGCTGGGCATGCCGCTGGAATTCCAGCGCGCCTCGCCCAGCGACCTACTGGTGCGCGATTTGCTGCCCGGCCGTTTGCCCGCCGGCAGTTTTACCGACGATACCGAGATGGCGCTGGCGGTGGCCGAAAGCCTGCTGGCGCGCAAGCCGCTCAATCCTGAAGACCTGGCGCAGCGTTTTGTCGGCTGGTACCGCCAGGGGCCGCCGGACGTCGGGCTGTACACCTCCAGCGTGCTCAGCCGCATCGCTGCCGGAGCGGCCTGGGATCAGGCCTCCACCGAAGTGCAGCAGCGCCGCCCGGAATCGGCCGGCAACGGATCGTTGATGCGCAACTGGCCGGTGGCGCTGGCTCATTGGAAGAACCCGGTGGAATGCCTGGCTGACAGCGTGCTGCAAAGCCGCGTAACGCACGCGCACAGCGAATGCACCGCCGCCTGCGCCTTTGAGAGCGCCATGATCCTGTTGCTGCTGAAGGGGGAAACCCCGGCTGATGCGCTGGTTCAGGCCCGCCAGCAGGTGGCGCTGCCGCCCGGGCTGGCGGCTTTCGTCGATGAGGCCCCACAGCGCCGGCGCGACGAACTGCGCAATACGGGCTGGGTGCGCCACACGCTGGAAAGCGCGGTGTGGGCGCTGCTGACCACATCGAACTTCGAGGAAGCCGCCATTCAGGCCGCCAACCTGGGCGCCGACGCCGACACCTCTGCCACGGTGCTGGGCGCGCTGGCCGGCGCGGCCTACGGTCTGAGCGGCATTCCAGGGCGCTGGGTGGACATGCTGCGCGGCGAGTGGCCGTTGGGCACCGGCAAAATTCTGCGCGCCGGTGATTTGATCACCCTGGCCGAATCGCTCGCCGGGCTGACCGTGTAAACTGCTCTCTAGCCATGCAAAATCCGCCGGTTCCCCGGCGGATTTTTTCTTCCAAAAATGACCGTTTGACGCTCACCGCGCCGGCCGAATTCAGTGCACAAAGTCAAAGCGCGGAATCTGGTTACCGGCAGCGATTTCGGCCACCACCTGGTTCGGCCCGCCGACCGTGCCCAGGTACAGCGTCCAGGCCGGCGGCGCGCCGCCGTCGTTATCCAGGAAGAGAAAACGGTCGCCTGCTACCCAGGCCAGGTCGAGCGGCGATTGCGGCGCGCCCAGCAGCACGGGCGACTGACCGGCCTGCCCCAGGTAGGCCTGCCGATCCGCACCCACCTGCCCGAATTGCGTCCACACGAAACGCGGCCCGTCCTCCGCCCAACCCACCCAGTTCAGCGAACCGCTCGCATAAACCTCGTCCGCGCTCCCGTCCAGGCTGGCGATGTGCAATTCCTGCTGTCCGCCGGTGCCGACGTTCTGGAAGTAAACCAGCGTGTTCAAGTCCGGTGAAACGAACGCCCCCGGCCCCAGTCCGTTGGTGGAGAATTCCAGCACCTTAAAAGCCGCGCCGCCCGCCGCCGGGACTTCCCACACGCTGCCGGGCTCGTCCGGGTTTCCCAACCGGTCTTTGGCCGGGATGACCACGCGCAGCCGGGAGCCGTCCGCCGCCCACACCGGTTGAGCATAAAAAGGCGATTCGGTGTACATGAGGATATCTTCATAGACCAGCACCCCGCCGCGCCGGTTGCTGCCGTCGCTGTTGATCAGGTCGATCTGGTTGGGCGTCACCAGCGCGATCTGCGCGCCATCCGGCGAATAAAAATACATCCCGCCGCCCTCGCCAGGTTCGAGCAGCGTGGTCACAGCGCCGGTCGATCCGTTCACCAGGCGCAGGTCATCGCCCGGATCAAACCCCGGGCCGTCAAAATAGTGATACGTGGTGAAGACCGCCGTCGCGCTGCCGGGCACCCAGCCAAGCTGCGCCGGCGATGTGCCGCTGGCCTGCGCCGGGCGGTCGAGGGCCTCAAAATCTGCCGCGGCCATCACCTCGCGCTCGTTCGAGCCGTCGGTGTCGATCAGCCACAGGCTGTCGGTCACATAACCCGCCGCACGCGCGAAGAAGATCTTCCCGCCATCCGGCGAGAGCGCGAAATCCGCCACGTCGCCGCTGGCGGTCAATTGCAGCGGGTCGCTGCCGCTCTGCCAGAACCACAGGTTGCCCTGACCGTCGCTGTAGGCCACCTTCAAATCCATGCCGGCATCCGCCGGGAGCTCTGCCGTGGCCGCAACCGCGGGCGTGACCTCAGGGGTAAGCGCCGGCGTGGGAGGTTGGGTGAGGGTGGCCTCCGGTTGTGCCTGCGCCGTCTGCGTGAGCGCCAGCAGGGCGTCCACGGTCGCCGCGGCGATGGTGCCCAGGCTGTCGGTATCAACCTGCGGCGCCTGTGACGCCTGCGGGCCTTGCGGCGAGCAGGCCGCCAGGAGCAGGACAAGCAAAAGGGAGACAGATGCGATCGCTCGGTTCATAAAACACTCCTTGATCTTCCGGGCTGCGTGAGTTCTTTCCTTATTTTACACGCGAACGCTCACCCTTTGAGCGGTAAAGCTGCAAGTGCTTTGACTTGCGCCAACGCCTAAGCTATACTTAATCCTGCCTGATCAAAGATCGACCTGTACATTCGTTCCCTATCGAAAATGGAGGTTAATTGAGTATGGCTGCTGAAAGTCCTTTCACGCTCACGTATGCCACCATGTTCAACCCGCCTGAGGAGTTGCACACGCACTACGATGAAGCTCTGGCCCGTTTCAAACGCAATCTGGGCCAGGAATACGCAATGATCATTGACGGTAAGGACGTGTTTGCCGCCGAAAAATTCGAAAACCGCAATCCTGCCAATACCGATGAAGTGATCGGCCTGTTCCAGAAAGGCACCGCCGAACACGCGCGGGCCGCCATGGCCGCGGCGCGCAGGGCCTTCCCGGTTTGGAGCCACATGAAGTGGCAGGAGCGCATCGCGCTGGTGCGCAAAGCCGCCAACTTGATGGACGATCGCCTCTTCGAAATGGGCGTGGTCATGTCCAGCGAAGTCGGCAAAAACCGCATGGAAGCGCTGGGCGATGTGGCTGAAACGATTGCCCTGCTGCGCTACGCCTGCGACCGCATGGAAGCCAACGACGGATTTGTGGTGGAAATGGGCGCCGATCCGCTGGTCGGATTTAAATCCACCAATGATTCCATCCTGCGGCCGTACGGCGTGTGGCTGGTCATCAGCCCGTTCAACTTCCCGGGCGCGCTCACCGGCGGCCCCACCGCCGCCGCGCTGGTGGCGGGCAACACGGTGGTGATCAAGCCCGCCACCGATACCCCCTGGACGGCCCGCCTGATCGCCGAATGCCTGCGCGATGCCGGCTTGCCCGAAGGTTCATTCAACTTCGTCACCGGCCCCGGCTCCACGCTGGGCCAGGCCCTGATCGAAGACCCGGAAGTTGACGGCATTACTTTCACCGGCTCTTACGATGTCGGCATGAAGATCTACCGCGATTTTGGCGCCGGCCGCTGGGTGCGCCCCACAATTCTCGAACTGGGCGGCAAGAACCCGGCCATCGTCACCAAAAACGCCAACCTGGAAGATGCCGCCATTGGCATCATGCGCTCGGCGTTCGGCTTGCAGGGACAAAAATGCTCGGCCTGCTCGCGCGTGCTCATCGAAGCCCCGGTCTATGATGCGGTGGTGAGCCGTCTGGTCGAATTGACCAACAAACTCACCGTTGGCGACCCGACCGACCGCAATATCTACATGGGCCCGGTGGTCAACAAGGGCTCTTACCGCGATTTTCAGGAATTCAGCAAGGTGTTGAGCCAGGACGGCGTCATCCTCACCGGCGGCAAGATCCTCACCGATGGCGATTACAGCAAGGGTTACTTCTGCGCTCCCACCATCGCCGAAGTTCCCTTCTCGCACCACCTGTGGCAGCAGGAAATGTTCGTGCCCATCACCACGGTGGGCAAGTTCACCGACCTGAACGAAGCCATGAAGATCGCCAACTCGGTCGCCTACGGCCTGACCGCTGGCGTGTACGGCTCGGACGAAGAGATCGAGTGGTTCTTTGATAATATTGAGGCCGGCGTGACCTACGCCAACCGCCCGCAGGGCGCCACCACCGGCGCCTGGCCGGGCTTCCAGCCCTTTGGCGGATGGAAAGGCTCCGGTTCCAGCGGCAAGAATTCCGGCGGCGTGCATTACCTGCAACTGTACATGCACGAGCAGATCCGCAACCGGGTCCGCCGCGGCTAATCGCACCCATTCAAGGCCGGGCGTTCAAACGCCCGGCCTGCGCTAAAGAACCTGATCCATGACGATCGTCAACCGGTTGGGAACCTTCTTTATCTGGCTCGGCGCGGCCGCGGTAATGGTGTTCATCCTTTCGGATGTCGCCCGCGCGCCCATCCCCGTGCTGCTATTTGCAGGCCTGGCCTGCCTGGTGCTGGGCTTCTACCTCTGGCGGCGCGATCCCCCGCAGCCGGCTCAGCCCAGTAATCGCTTTCGCCTGCTGAAGAAACGCGCCAAACCCAAAGAACCGTCCGGGCAAAGCCGCCGCCGCAAGGACCGCGACCGTGAGGCCGAACCGCCGCCCACCACCCCTAACCGTGAGAAGTGAAAGCATCCTCCCCATGTCAAAACTGTGCACATTAAAGGAAGCCATCGCCCGGCACGTCCACGACGGCGATTGCGTGTATGCCGCCGGTTTCACCCACCTGATTCCCTTTGCCGCCGGCCATGAAATCATCCGCCAGGGCCGCAAAGATCTGACGCTGGCCCGCGCCACGCCCGACCTGATCTACGACCAAATGGTGGCGGCCGGTTGCGCTAAAAAAGTGATCTATTCCTACATCGGCAACCCCGGCGTGGGCTCGCTGCGCATCATTCGCACCGAGTTGGAAGCCGGCCGGTTGGAATTCGAAGAATATTCGCACTTCGGCATGATCTCGCGCCTGCAGGCTGGCGCGGCCGGCTTGCCCTTCATGCCCATGAACCAGACCGCCGCCACCGCGCTGGAACAGGCCAACCCGCTTTACCGGCGCGTCACCGATCCCTACTCAGGCCGCGAGGTGGTGGTTGTGCCCGCGCTCAACCCCGACGTGGCCATCATCCACGTGCAGCGCTGCGACGAGCGCGGCAACGCCCACATCTGGGGCATCATCGGCGAGCAGAAGGAAGCCGCCTTTGCCGCCAGGCGGGTCATCCTGACCGCCGAGGAGATCGTGCCCGAAGAAGTCATCCGCTCCGACCCCAACCGCACGCTGATCCCCGAATTTGTCGTCTCGGCCGTCTGCCACGTACCCTATTGCGCCCATCCCTCCTACACCCAGGGATATTACGACCGCGATAACGATTTTTACCTGGAATGGGACAAGCTCAGCGAAACGCCTGAATCCGTTCAGGCCTGGCTGCAGGAATGGGTGTACGGCATCGCCGACCGCGAAGCCTACTGGGAAAAAGTCGGCGCCGAAACGCACCGGCGTCTCAGCGTCCCGCCGCTGTATGCCGCGCCGGTCAATTACGGGGAGTACTGATATGACGACCTTCACAGCATCTGAACTGATGACCGTGCATGCCGCCCGCCTGCTGCGCGACGGCGACGTGGTGTTCGTCGGCGTCGGGCTGCCCAATCTGGCCTGCAACCTGGCGCGCCGCACGCACGCTCCCAACCTGGTGATGATCTACGAGGCCGGCGTCATCGGCGCGCGCCCCTCGCGCCTGCCGCTCTCCATCGGCGATCCCACCCTGGTCACCCGCGCCACCTCGGTGTGCAGCATGTACGACATCTTCACGCTGTACCTGCAGCGCGGCAACGTGGACGTGGGCTTCCTGGGCGGCGCGCAGATCGACCGCTTTGGCAACATCAACGCCACCGTCATCGGCGACTACAACCACCCCAAGGTGCGCCTGCCCGGATCGGGCGGCAGCATGGAAATCGCCGGCTGGGCCAACCGCTGCTACATCATCACCCCGCACCAAAAACGCCGCTTCCCCGAGAAGGTCGATTTTGCCACCTCAGCCGGCTTCTTGAACGGCCGCGCCGCCCGGGAGGCTTCCGGCGTGCGCGGAGGCGGCCCGCAGGCGGTGGTCACCAACCTGGGTTTCCTGGAGCCGGATGAGAACGGCGAGTTGGTCCTGACCGCCGTCCATCCCGGCGTGACGGTCGAAGAGGTGCAGGCCAACACCGGCTGGCCGTTGAAAACCGCGGCGAACCTGCGTGTCACCCGGCCGCCCAGCGAGTAGGAACTGCGCCTGCTGCGCGAGCTCGATCCGCAAAACATCTATTTGAAGTAAAATTCACGCCGGATCTGTCCCACGAACAGACCCGCCGAATTCAAATCCTGAAAGGTAAGCCATGAGCGAATCGACCATAGAAGTATTGATGACGATGCCCTTTTCAGCCGCGCTGGTTGATCGCGTCAAGGCGGTCTCCAGCCGGGTGAATGTCACTGTGCAACCGGCCGTCAAGCCCGAGGAGATCCCGGCGGAAGTGTGGGCGCGCACCGAGGTGCTGTACACTGACCGCGTGCTGCCCACCCCCGCCCAGGCGCCGCGGCTGCGCTTTATCCAGTTTCACTATGCCGGTATCGACTACGCCGCCGATTCGCCCATCCTGCGCAAGCCCGACCTGGTCGCCGCCACGCTCAGCGGCGCAGTCAGTTCGCAGGTGGCCGAGTGGAGCGTGGCCATGATGCTGGCGCTGGGCCACCGCCTCCCCGAGATGATGGCGCTGCAATCCAAATCCGAGTGGCCGCAGGATCGCTGGCAGCAACTGGCGCCCGTCGAGCTGCGCGGCGCCACCGTCGGCCTGGTACCTTACGGCAGCATCTCGCGCGAAATTGCCCGCCTGCTGGTGCCCTTCAGCGTCAACATCCTGGCAGCCAAGCGCAATGCCATGGACCCAACTGACCGCGGCTATATGCCGGAAGGCCTGGGCGACCCGGAAGGCAACCTGTTCAAACGCCTGTACCCGATCGAAGCGCTCAAATCGATGCTCAAGGAATGCGATTTTGTGGTTGTTTCGCTGCCGCTCACCCCGCAAACCCGCGGCATGATCGGCGCAGAGGAGCTCAAAGCGATGAAACCGGGCGCGTTCCTGGTGGATTGCGGCCGCGGCGGGATTGTTGACCACGCCGCCCTGCTCCAGGCGCTGCAGGAAAAACACCTGGCCGGCGCCGCGCTGGATGTGTTCCCGCAGGAACCGCTCCCGGCTGACAACCCGATTTGGAAGCAGCCCAACGTGATCGTCAGCCCGCATGTGGCCGGCGTCAGCAAAAACTTTGACGCGCACGCCACCGAACTGTTTGCTGCCAACCTGCGCCGGTACATCGATGGCGCGGCCGTTTACAACCGCTTTGACCTCGAGAAAGGCTACTGATCCCTCGTGACCGGTGTTTTCGGCCCCATCCGCGCGGTATTCTTCGACCTGGGCAATACCCTGATCCACTTCACCGGCTCCTGGGCTGAGGTGCTGCCGGCATCCAACCGCGCCCTTGGCGCGGCGCTGCTGGAATCCGGGCTGCACCTGGACCTGCCCGCTTTTCTGGCGGAGTTTTCGCGGCGCATGGAGGCCTATTTTGCCCGCCGGGAGGACGAGTGCCTGGAATTCACCACCGAATCTGTGTTGCGCCGCCTGCTGGCGGATCTTGGATACGCCGATGTGCCCGCGGCCGTCCTTCAGGCGGCCCTGGCGCGCATGTATGCCGTCAGCCAGGCGCACTGGCAGCCCGAACAGGACGCCCTGCCCACGCTGCAACGACTGGCCGGAGCCGGCTATCGGATTGGGCTGATTTCCAACGCCAGCGACGCCGCCGACGTACACGCCCTCATCGAAAAGGCACAACTGCGCCCCTGGCTGCAAGCGATCGTCGTCTCCGCCGAGGTGGGCCTGCGCAAGCCGTCGCCGAGGATTTTTGAAATCGCGCTTAACGCGCTGGACGTGTTGCCTGCGCAGGCCGTTATGGTGGGCGATACGCTCAGCGCGGACGTGGCCGGCGCGCACGCGGCGGGGCTTCGCGCCGTGTGGATTGCCCGGCGGGTCAACACGCCCGAAAACCGCACCCTCGCCGAACAACTCCAACCGGATGCAACCCTCCAAACGCTGGGCGAACTGCCGCCCCTGTTGGAACGCTGGAATGCCACCCCGGCCTGATGCATAAAACGCCGCCCGATTTGGGCGGCGTTTTTTCTTCCGTTAATAGCCCCCGAATTAATTGGGCAGCTTGATAAACACCCAGTACCCCGGTTGAGCAGCCAGCAATTCGCTCTTGGTCTGGCCTTCCATGCCGCTTTGATACAGCGTGGTGTACGGCGAGTCCGTGACCTGGGCGCTGAAATAAACCAGTTTGTCCTTCTGGAAATTGAACGAGGTCACATTCTCATCCAACTGCGCACTCTTGCCGCTGAAATCCGCCGAATTGAGGCTGCCCGTGGGTTCAGCGGCTGCGGCATATTGGATATAAATCAAGCGTTGGCTGTCTGGCGAGAAGGCATAGGAATAGGAGGCTCCCCCGCTGGCGATCAGGGTTCCGGGCTGGCCGGAAAGATCCGAGACGTACAGGCCCAAACCCGCCGCGTCCTGCATCAAATATGCCATGTGCTTGCCGTCCGGCGAGAAGGTCACCACCATTTCGCCGTACATCTGCCGCAGGAAAACTGCGTCCGAGAAGAAATCGGCAAATACATTGGTTGCCAGCGTCGTGGCCGTACCATCTTCGGGATTGACGTTGAGCAGCGCGTAACCGCTAGCGTCCGCGTTGGCATCCATCACCAGCAGGCTTTTCTGGTCGGGCATGAGGCTCAACACGCCGAAGAAGGAAACCGGCTGCTGGAAAGTATAGATGAGGGCAGGTTCGCCGCCATCCGGACCCAGACGGTAAATGCCAATGCCCGCATCACGCTGCATGACGAAATAGATGCTGCCATCCGGCGCTACCACGTCCGCGCCGGCCAAAACATCCGTGCTGGCGGACTGGAAAAGCACCGTCTGTTCGCCGGACGGAATGGCAACGCTGACCAGGCGGGCCGGATTGCCCGTCAAGGCATCCAGCGGATAGGCCAGGAAGTGCTTGCCGTCGGGCAGAATTTGCGAAAGGATCATGTTTTCGGCCACCATGACGTTCGCCGCGCGCGAATTGACCACCACCGCGTTCAGCGCGGAACCGTCGGCAGAGATGCTGGTGTAGCCAAAATACTCGCCATCCGGCGAGAACGATTGGAAATTGCCCGCGACCGTCAAAGGCAGCGGCGATTCTACGGCGGTGTTGGCTGTGCCGCCCTTGACATCCACCAACAGCAATTGCCCCTGGCCGGTTAATCCGCCATTGGCGATCAGCGCCAGTTGCCCCTTTGAGCTCAGGTACGTGTGGCCGGCGCGAATCGAATAGGGAGCGATTGCCAGGCTGTTGGAGGATTCACCCAATGGCGTGGCCTTGCTGCCGCCGTTCTCCAGCACGCCTATCTGTCCAAACGGGATCAACGTGTCGCTCAGCACCCCGTACAACAGCGGGTCGGATTGTCCCAGGCCCGGACCTTTGAAAATCCACAAAGCCGCCGCCACCAACGCGACGAACAAACCGGCGGCCACCCAGCTCCAGATGGAAGTGCGCCGGGGCGTTTCCACCTCTGGCGTTTCCTGTTCGGGCGTTTCAATCCCTTCAAGCGCAGCGCCGCAACTGCTGCACGTTTTCTGGCCTTCTTCATTCTCAAATCCACAATGCGGACAAATCATAACTGCCTCCAGAGTGTAAACTGGGTCTATTGTAACCCTGAATCAGCAAAAACAGGATAGGACAATGCCCCGGAATGCCCTCCCACCGTCCGGCGGTTGCACGAATCAGCGATTCGGATGGAATTCCCCATCTCATCACCCCCCGCTTGGAGTAGAATCAGGCAATCCATGAACACTCATCAGGCAAGACCGGCTTTCACGCAACGCGTCCCGCGCCGGACCCTGGCGTATCTCTCGCTGGTCATCGGCGTGCTGGCGCTCAGCCTCTCGGCGTTATTCGTGCGCTGGGCGGATGCGCCGGGAACAGTCACCGTGTTCTACCGCATGCTGACCGCGGGTGTGGTGCTGCTGCCGTTTCTGCTGCGCATGCCGGCCGGCGAGCGCGCTCCCCTGCGCAAGTACTGGTACCTGCCCGTGATGGCCGGCGCATGCGTCGCGCTGGATCACGGGCTGTGGAGCACCGCACTGGGGATTACGCGCATTGCCAATGCCACCCTGATGAACTACATCTCCCCCCTGTGGGTGGCCCTGTTCGCCTGGCTGGTGTGGCGAGAAAAGCTGACCGGAAAATTCTGGGCCGGGCTAGCTGTGACGCTGGCTGGCACTTTAATATTCTTCGGGGCCGGAAACCTGGGCGGTTTTTCCGTCAACTTTGGCGACGTGCTCGCGACCGTTTCAAGCCTGTTTTTCGCATTTTATTTCTTAATCACGCAGCGCAGCCGCACGCATTTGCATACCCTGGCCTATCTGGTGCCGGTCAATTGGGTCAGCGCCGGGCTGTTGCTGGCCTTTAACCTGGCGAGCGGCTACGCCCTCGGCGGATATTCCACGGCCACCTGGCTGGCCTTTCTCGGAGCAGGACTGATCTCCCAGACGATTGGATATTTTGCCATCAGCTATGCACTGGGGAGCCTGCCGGCCTCGCTGGTGTCGCCCACGACGATCGCTTCGCCGGTGATCACCACGCTGCTGGCCATCCCCCTGATGGGCGAGCTGCCGCGGCCTAATCAATGGGTTGGCGGTTTGATCCTGTTGACCGGAATTTATCTGGTGAATCGATCACAGTAAACTGATCAAAGAAAGCCGCCACGACCGCCGGGTCGAAGAGTATGCCCGCATTCTGGCGGAGATAATCGGCCGCTTGTTGTTCATCCCACGCGTTCCGGTACGGCCGGTCTGAAAGCAGCGCGTCCCAAACATCCACCACAGCAAAGATGCGCGCCGCCAGCGGAATTTCCTCGCCGGCCAATCCACGCGGGTAACCGCTGCCATTCCAGCGTTCGTGATGGCAATACGGAATATCCAACGCCGGGCGCAGGAAGGAGATACCCGCCAGCAGCCGGTAAGCGAGCATGGGGTGCTTGCGCATGATCTCCCATTCATCCGCCGTCAACGGTCCCGGTTTGAAAAGGATTGCATCCGGGATGGCCATTTTGCCGATATCGTGCAGCAGAGCGCCGCGTTTCATGTGCACCAATTGCGCATCATCAAAGCCCATCGACCTGGCAATCGCCAGGGTCATCTGCAACACGCGCTGTGAATGGCCCTCGGTCTCACCGTCGCGCAATTCCAGCGCATGCGCCCATCCCTGGATGGTGTCATCGTAAGCAGCCAGCATTTCCTGGTTGGCCTGTTCAACCGTATCCATCAAGGAGGCATTCTCAATGGCAATGGCTGCCTGATCGGCCAGCGCCTCGAAGAAATTCAGCCATTCCGGGTCAGAGGGCAAGGGACGGCGGTTAAAAATTTCGAGCACGCCCAAAACCCTGCCCTTTGCGATCAACGGCGTGCAGTAATAGGCGATAAAGCCGGCATCGGCAAATTCCTTGCGGCCGAGCAACGCATCCGGGGTCTCTTCGGCATGCAGCACATAGATCGGTTTCATGTGCAGCGCGGCCCAACCGGCATGATTTTCGCCCAGTTTGATATTCACGTTGCTCACGCAGGCTTCCGGCATTCCCACGTTTGCGCGGTGTACCAGTTGCTTGCGCGAATTTAACATCAGCAGCACGCAGGCATCCACATCCAGCTCGCGGATCAGTTTTTCAAGCAGAAGATTTAAAACCTGATCCAGTTCCATACTGGCGGCAATGGTCATATCCACCACCCGCAGCGTCGCCAACCGCTGCATCTGCTGGCGGAAACGGTCCTCATTGGACTTCTTCTCGGAAATATCCCGGATAATCATCAGAACGCAAGCCTGGCCATGCAATTCAATTAAACGTGCCGAAGCCAGTCCAAAGCGCATCTCTCCATTCTTGATGCGCACCTTCATTTCCATGTCCACCACCTGGCCGTTCAGGCGCAACTGCTCCATCAACCAATCCCGCTCATCAACCTGTGCCCACAGGCCAAGCTCCAGGGAAGTCCGGCCGGATAATTCCGCGGCTGAATAGCCGGATAGACGTTCAAAACTTTCGTTCACCTCGATAAATTGCCCATCCGTCAAACGGGTGATCGCAATGGCATCCGGAATGGTCAGCAAAGCCGTGGCCAATTTCTTTTCCGTTTCCTGCAAGGCGCGCTCGGCCTGGATATGACTGGTTTCATCCGCCACCACCACCATGATAGCGGGGTTGTTTTCCCATTCAATCGGCATGCGCGTCACCCTCACCCAGCGCGTCTTTCCGTCGGGACGTTGGATGCGGTAGAGCGGGGTGTGCGTATCATCTTCGCTTTGCGAGACCGGCATGGTGTCCACGCCGTTTTTAAACAATTCCGAGATGGAAATATCCGCCAATTTTTCCGGCGTAAATCCCAGGATATCCACGGCGCGCGAGTTGGTGTACAGGGCACGGTCATCCTGGACCAGCAACACGCCATCTGAAGAATTTTCCACCAGCCGGCGGTACTTCTCCTCGCTGGCGGCCAGTTTTTTGGCATTCAAGCGCAGCCTGCGCCGGTACAGCCATAAAATGCACAAACCCAGCAGGATCACAACCGGGATCGCAGCCAGAATGAGCAATGCGATATCATTCATTTCAGAAAGTATACCTTAAGAGCGTCTTCTCATTGGATAGAAAAACCTGCAATCTGGTTGACCGGGCTGGTTTTCCGATCGGCGCATCCGGCCGGCCCGTGGTAGAATGGCGGATATGGACCTGTTTGAGCATGCCATGCACGAGCGAATGGCGCACGAAGCGCCGCTTTCTGCGCGCATGCGCCCGCGCACCCTGGATGAGTTCATCGGGCAGGACCACATCATCGGGCCCGGCAAGCTGCTGCGCCGCGCCATTGAGGCCGACCGGCTGTTTTCTTCCATCATCTTCACCGGTCCGCCGGGCACCGGCAAAACCACGCTGGCGCAGGTGATCGCCAACCGCACCCAGGCGCATTTCGAAACCATCTCGGCGGTGCTGGCAGGCGTGGCCGAATTACGCCGCGTGATCCATGAAGCCGGCGAGCGCCGCCAGTTGCACGGCCAGCGCACCATTCTGTTCATCGACGAGGTGCACCGCTGGAACAAAGCCCAGCAGGACGCGCTGCTGCCGCACGTGGAATCGGGCATGGTGACGCTGATTGGCGCTACCACCGAAAACCCGTATTTCGATGTCATTTCGGCACTGGTCTCGCGCTCGCGCGTATTCCAGCTTCAACCCTTAACTGAAGATCACCTGCAACGCATCCTCGACAATGCCCTGCGGGATGAAGAACGCGGGTACGGCAAGCGCAACGTCCGCCTGGATGACGATGCCCGCGCCCACCTGCTGCGCCTTTCGGGCGGCGACGCGCGCAACCTGCTCAATGCGTTGGAGCTGGCCGTCGAGACCACTCCCGCCTCATTGGTGGACGGCAGCATTCATGTCACCCTGGATGTCGCGCAAGAGTCCATTCAAAAGCGTGCCGTGGTTTATGATAAATCCGGTGACGCGCACTACGACACCATTTCAGCCTTCATTAAATCCGTGCGCGGCTCCGACCCCGACGCAGCGCTCTACTGGCTGGCCAAAATGCTCGCCGCCGGCGAGGATCCGCGCTTCATCCTGCGCCGCCTGGTGGTGCTGGCCAGCGAGGATATCGGCCTGGCCGACCCGCATGCCATGCAGGTCGCCGCGTCCGCCGCCTATAATTACGAGTACATCGGGCTGCCTGAAGGCATCTATCCGATCGCCGAAGCCACCCTCTACCTGGCCACTGCGCCAAAATCCAATTCGGCCGGAGCGATCTTCACGGCACAGAAGCTGATTGAAGAACAGGGCATCGGGCCGGTGCCCACGCACCTCATGGATGCCAACCGCGACGCGCGCGGTCTGGGGCACGGCCAGGGCTATCAGTATCCACATTCCTTCCCGGGGCACTTCACCCCGCAGCAGTATTTGCCAACGGCGCTGCTTGGAAAGACGTTCTACCACCCCTCCGGCGAGGGCTACGAGGCCCAGATCGCGGAACGGTTGGAGCGCTGGCGGCGCATGCAGGCCGAAGGTTTGGGATACGCATCCTCCCCGGAACCCGCTGAGACCGACGACCATGCCGATCCTGCTGCTGATCCGTCACGGTGACAACGACGTTTTCAAAACGCGCCTGGCCGGCCGCCTGCCCGGGGTGCATCTCAACGCCGATGGGCTGCGCCAGGCGCAAACCCTGGCGGAGGAACTGGCGGACGCTCCGCTGAAGGCCATCTACAGCAGCCCGCTGGAGCGCGCGCTGGAAACCGCCGCGCCGCTGGCGGCTGCCCACGGGCTGGAAGTGCGCGTGCACGCCGGATTGATCGAAGTGGATTACGGCGAGCTGCAGGGACGCACCTACAAACAGCTCAAACGCTTGAAGGTCTGGCAAATGTTGCACAAACAACCCGCCGCGGTGCAGTTTCCGGGCGGCGAGAGCCTGACCAACCTGCTGCAGCGCACGGCGCGCACCCTGGATGAACTGGCCGCGCAGTATGAAGACCATCAGATCATCGCCTGTGTCACCCACGGCGACGTGATTCGCATGGCCGTGACGCATTCTCTGGGACTGGGCCTGGAGGAATTCGACCGTTTTCAGATCGCGACGGCCTCCATCACCACCCTGGCGCTCGGCCGCGGCCGCCCGCGCCTGCTCAACCTGAATCAGGTGAGCCGCCTGGAATGGCCCAAACCGCCTGAGCCCGATAAAGTCCCCGGCCAGGCCGCAAACCCATCCAAAACCAGATAAGAACTGTCCTTTTGGCCAATACATTTCAACTCAATCTAGGCTATGATTAATCCTGATGGAGGTACCGATGGAAGATGTGAGCCGGAACGATATTCGCACGCTGCTGAAGACGTTTGGTATCCAGGCCGACGAAGAAATCATGCGCCACCTGTTCTCCACCCGGCAACCGGGCACGCTCCATCTGCGGCTCACGCTGGACGACCTGACCGACTACGGCGACACGCCCCCCGGCGCACCGCTGCACGTCGAGGTGTTTGGCGACGTCCGTCGATAAGCTGACCTGGGCGCGAGCGCGCCGGGAGGACACACTATGAAAAATCGCGGCATCCTGGCTCTGGGATCGATCCTGATTGCTTCAGGCATCTTGCTGCTGGTAAGCAGCATCTTCAGAATTGATGCCTGGGCGGTGCTTTTTCCACTGATCCTGATCGGGCTGGGATTGTGGGCCATCTTTCGCCCCAAGCTGGGCGGCGAAGGCTCAAATATCGAATTTACCCTGCTGGGAGATATGCGCCGCCATCCCACCGGCGTGCTGCAAAACAAGGATTACTGGTTGATGATTGGCGACCTGGACATGGACCTGACTTCGGTTGAAATTCCCGCCGGTGAAACCACTCTCCGCGTGGTGGGTTTCGTGGGCGATTTGAACTTCATCCTGCCATCCGACGCGGCCATCTCGATGACCGCCGGAGCAATCGCGGTGGATGCGAAAATCGACGGGCACAAACAGGAAGGCGTGTTTACCCCGGTCCACTTTGAAAGTCCCGGCTATGCACAGTCTGAACGCCGCCTGCGCCTGGACATTTCGATGTTCGTCGCGGACGTCAGTTTGCGAAGCTTGTAATTTCCCGTATGACCAATCAATCAGGCTGCCCAATCCGCAGCCTGATGCTTTATTCGTAGAACGATCCCAAGGAGGGCAGCATGACATCCGACCTGGCATTAATTTTTTCTTCCATAAAAAACCTGATGCGCGTCTATTCACCGCCCTTGTTACCCAGGAAAGACGAGGAGGCCTATTACGACCTCTGGTCCTTCCGCAACGTGGTCATCGAAGGCCGCAAACGCAAAGAGGTCTATTTTGCCGGGGTGGTCCGGTACGCAAGCTATGTCGGGTTTTA
>CALMIB010000078.1 GCA_937863945.1 uncultured Longilinea sp. | reverse complement strand
CGTCCAGGCGGATGGGCAGCAGGTCGGGCTCGCGGAAGTAGCGGTAGTCGGCTTCGGTTTCCTTGGAGCGCATTTTGCGCAGCACGGCGGCATCCTCATCCCATTCCAGCGTCCAGGCAAAGATGCGGTTGCCGGCCTCCACCTCGCGGATCTGGCGCTCGATTTCGTGTTCAATGGCCGCGCGGACATTTTCGATCGAGTTGACGTTCTTGATTTCGGTCTTGGGGTTGAGGATGGTTTCGCCCTTGCGGCGGATGGAAACGTTGGCGTCGCAGCGCAGGTTGCCGCGCTCCATGTCGGCCTCGGAGATGCCCAGCCAGCGCAGCAGTTGGCGCAGGCGGGTGAGGTACTGGGCGGCCTCGTCGGCGGTGCGCAGGTCGGGGCCGGTGACCATTTCGACCAGCGGCACGCCGCAGCGGTTGAAATCGACAAAGCGCTGCCCGCCGGCGTTCTTGGTCTTGCCGGCATCCTCCTCCAGGTGCAGCTTGGTGATGCTCACGCGGCGCACGTAGGCCTGGCCGTCCGGACTGGCCGAAGCCGGCACGGGCAGGTCGAGGTAACCGCCGCTGGAGAGCGACTGATCGAACTGCGAGATCTGGTACCCCTTGGGCAGGTCGGGGTAGAAGTAATTCTTGCGGTCGAAGAACGAGAGCGGGCGAATATCGCCGTGCATGGCGGTGGCCAGCAGCACGCCCTTTTCGACGGCGGCCTTGTTGAGCACGGGCAGCACGCCCGGCAGGCCACAGCACACCGGGCAGATGTTGCTGTTGGGCGCGTCGTTCCACGAGTCGGCCTTGCACGAGCAGAAGATTTTGGTCTGGGTGTTGAGTTGGATGTGGGTTTCCAACCCGATGACGGCTTCATAATCGGTCATATAAATTCCTTGTAACCCAAAAACTCACTCTTAATCGACATCGATTAATATCACTTTCACTGGCACAGATGGAAAATGTCGCTTTAATCTTTCGATGTCGTAGACGAGTTGTTCGCCATAAGAAACCCCGGACGACATTTTCGAATGAAGATCATGGCAGGGTACGATTTCGACACCAACATCTGCTTTGTTTTCGTTAAAGAAATATTGAAATTTCGCCATGTCATAAAACATGAAGGCATACTTACCAAATTGAACCTCAATATTGACCTTGTTTTTTGTAAAATCTATTTGTTTATATGCGTTGGGAATTTGTGCGTTGCTATTGGGTATCGTGATCGTATAAGTATCCCGTAATTCAACAAAACCTCGTTGCGTTAATGCATTTTTAAATTGACCATTCATATCAACTGGCGAATATAGCATTTTCCCGATTTTGGTCTTTTCCTTGCTTTCTTTGGAGCGATTCGCTTTCACTAAAGAGATAACTTCATATACTTCCTTATCGATTTCAGGAAATCGAACCTGCATAATTTCTGACCCGCCTAAATGGGAATATTCATAGATCACTTTCATCGGCGGCCCCTGCTTCGTAATCGGACTGAGTTTCAAATAATTGGCCTTGAAGGTTGGTTCCTAATGAAATGGTCTTTGGCGGCAGGCTTACGCCGATCTCATCAGGATCGTAAACAGGGCGTTCCATGGGACGGATTTTCAGTTCCCCTTTTTCCGCCAGGCGGATGCGGTCAAGCGCGATCTGAAAATACTCGGGCATAATTTCAGCGCCAATCGATTTCCTCTTATGCATCAGCGAAGCAATTGCGCTTGTGCCAACACCCATATATGGGTCAAGAACCCAATCGCCCGGATTGGTAAGGGCCAAAACAAGCCTTTCTATTAATTCCACAGGAAACTGGCATGGGTGACAGGTTTTTTCAATGTGGTTTGCCTTAACATTGGGTATATCCCATATGTCCGAAGGGTTTTTACCCAATGGATTCCCCGACAACTCCCCTTTTTTTGGCCCTTTAAAGTATTTTTTATTTGGATACTTTTGAGGGATCCTCACCGGATCAAGGTTGAATGTATATTGGTCGCTTTTCGTAAACCATAAGATTACTTCGTAACGACCAGAGAAACGCTTTGAAGCATGTAAACCGTGACCAAAATGCCAGATGATCCGGTTACGAAGATGTAAACCCAGTTTAGCAAAAATGGGATAGAGAACCAGGTCTAATGGAATAATTTCGCCGTTATTTACATAATTCCCTACTTGCCAGCATAGACTCCCATTTTCTTGAAGAACGCGATAGCACTCTTGGATCACTTCTTCTTGTTGATCTAAGTATGTGGAGAGACTTTTTTTCGACTCATATTCCTTGCCTAGATTGTATGGCGGCGAGGTCACTACCAGATTAATCAAACCGTTTGGAATTGTCTTCAACAATTCCAAAGTGTCTCCCGGATAGAGAACCAGATCGGAACCTGGCTCAAAATTTTGAGAAAATTTCATGTGTTATCTTTCATCGAACGAAGCCATGGCTTCCGGGCGAATCCGGCGCCACGGCTCGGTCTCGGTGGCTTCTTCGTAGGCGCGGCCGATGCGCAGCAGCACGTCTTCGCTGTAGTCGGGGCCGAGCAGTTGGATGCCAATGGGCAGGCCTTCGCCATCCAGGCCGGCAGGCAGTGAAACGCCCGGCACGCCGGCGTGGTTGGCCGGCACGGTGAGCTGGTCGGCGTACTGCATCAGCACCGAATCGCCGTACAGCGCGGCCATTTTGAAGGCCGTGGTGGGCGTGGTGGGCGTGAGCAGCGCGTTCAGGCGGTAGGGGCCCTGGGGGTCGAAGGCGCGGTCGAAGTCCTGGCGGATGAGCGTGCGCACGCGCAGCGCGCGGTTGTAATATTGCTCGGAATACTGCGCGGCCGAAACGTACATGCCCATCAGGATGCGCAGCTTGGGCTGCGGGCCAAAGCCCTGCCCGCGTGAATGCCGGTACATGGCGCGCAGGTCGGTCATGGGCTCAGGCGTGCGGTAGCCGTACTTGACGCCGTCGAAGCGGTGCAGGTTGGAGGCGGCTTCGACCCGGCTGATGACGAAATAGGCCGGGATGCCGAAGCGCGTGTTGGGCATGGGCACGCCCTCGACGATCTCCGCGCCCATCGCCTTGAGCAGGTCGGCGGCGCGGCGCACCGATTCTTCGATCTCGCGCGGCAGCGGCTGGGTTTCGAAGGTGCCGTTTTGCAGGTTGGGATAGGTGATGCGGAAGTAATCGGGCGAGAGACCAATGCGCAGTCCCTTGACGCCCTGTTCCAGCGCGGCGAGGTAATCGGGGACGGGCACGGTGGCGGCGGTGCTGTCATGCGGGTCAGCGCCGGCGATGGCGTTCATCATCAGCGCGGCATCGGTGATGTTGCGCGCCACCGGGCCGGGGCAATCCAGCGAGGAGGCGAAGGCGATCAGGCCGTAGCGCGAGACGCGCCCGTAGGTGGGCTTCATGCCCACCACGCCGCAGAAGGCAGCCGGCTGGCGAATGGAACCGGCCGTGTCGGTGCCGATGGAGAGCGGAGCTTCGCCGGCGGCCACCGAGGCGGTGCTGCCGCCCGAAGATCCGCCCGGCACGCGGTCGAGTTTCCAGGGATTGCGCGGGCTGGGCTGGAAGGCCGAGGATTCGTTGGACGAGCCGTAGGTGAACTCGTCCAGGTTGACCTTGCCGAGCATGACCGCGCCGGCGGCTTCCATGCGCGCCACCGGTGTGGCGGTGTAGGGCGCGCGGAAGTTGGCCAGGATGCGTGAGGCGGCCGTTGAGGGGGTGCCTTCAACGCAGAAGATATCCTTGACGGTGAAGGGCACGCCGGCCAGCGGGCCGGGGTCTTCGCCCGCGGCGATTTTGCGGTCCACGGCTTCAGCCTGGGCGCGGGCGCGCTCGGGCGTGAGCGTGATGAAAGCGTGCACTTTTTGCTCGTCCTCGGGGGTCGGCGGGCCGCCGTCCAGCGTGCCCGGGCGGCCGTCGACGGCTTCGATGCGTTTCAGGCATGCATCCAGAATTTCTACAGCAGAAATGCGGCGCTGGCGCAGGTATAATGCCAGCTCATGCGCGGAAAGATCGCTAAGTTCCATAAAATGCTATTCCAATGTGGTGTGCGGGATATCGGGAACAACGATATACGAATCGCTGGTATCGGGCGCCTGGGCTAAAATCCCCTTGGGGTCGGGGTAGGGCAGCCATACGTCCTCGCGCGGGGCCGGGCTGATGGCGGCGGTGTAGGGCACGCCATGCGAGGTGGCGGCGATATCGCCTTCCAATGGGATGGCTTCCAGCTCGTGGATGGCTTTCAACTGGTTGTTGAGCTGCTTGCGGACATATTCGGCTTCCTGCGGATCAAGCGCCAGGGCAGCCAGTTCGACGAGATGGTTGAAAACTTCAGGGGTAATGGCTTCGCTCATACAATCTTCGCTTTAAGGTATGCTCGCCGTGGTTGCGGTGGGCTCGGGAGAATTTGTGAGGGTGGGTACCAGGGTTTTGGTGGGCGTGCGTGTGACGGTGGGGGTGGGGGTGACCGTGCGAGTGGCCGTCGGCGTGTTTGTGGCGGTGGGCAATACAAAGCCGGTGGCCGTGGCTGGCAGTGTGGAGGTGGGGCGCAGGGTTGCCTGGCCGCCGGTGGACGCCGTGGGGGTCCAGGTGGGCGGCAGCACGCGCGGCGTGTTGGTGGAAGTGGGCAGTTGGATGGGTGCGGGCAGCGTGGCCGGCGGGAATGGATTCACCGCTGAATAGGGGTTGATGAAGATTTGTACGACGATCGCGCCTACCAGGACCAGCGCCACGAGCAGGATGATCGAGAGGATGTCCCAGAGTGTCAGCTGCATGAAGGTGTCCTTTCCGCGTTTCCTGCCGAATTGTCAGGATCACTCCAGTCAGTATATCCGAGAATCAGGCTCTGTCAAGAAAAGTTGGCCGCGCGCGGCATGCTATAATCGCTGCTAAAGATGACAACGACAGAACAACCTACACCCTACGAGGCAGACTACCCGCCGGTGAAGGTGAAAGCCCGCCTCCCGCAAGGGGTGCGCCTGGATGTGCGCGTGCGCGTCGAGCGCGCGCAGCCGGCCGCAGTGCCGCACCCCCGGCCGGAGAGGTCCGAGGCGGCCTGGAAGGCCTGGGTGCGCGCAAACGCAGGGGGCGTGCTGCTGGCCGCCGCGCTGGCCGTCTATTTACTGGTGCGTTTCATCGGGCTGGATGCTTTTCCGATCTATTTCTTCACCGACGAGGCCGTGCAAACCGTGCGGGCGGCCGAACTGGTACGCGATGACTTCAGCAGTGGGGATGAGTATCTGCCCACCTACTTTAACAACGGCGGGCAGTACAACCTGGGCGTTTCGGTCTATTTGCAGGTGATTCCCTACTTGCTGTTCGGAAAGTCGGTGTGGGTGACGCGCGGGGTTTCGGTGCTGGTGGGGTTGATCGCGGCGCTGGCGGCGGCCGGCATGCTCCGGCGCAGTTTTGGCGTCCAGCATGCCTGGGCGGGGGTGCTGCTGCTCTCGCTCACGCCGGCCTGGTTCCTGCACTCGCGCACGGCCTTTGAAACCGTTGAAGCGACCGCGTTTTACGCGGCCTTCCTTTACTTTTATCTGCGCTACCGCGGCGGGCAGCCGCGCGCGCTGTATGCCGCGGCGCTGATGGCCGCGCTGGCCTTTTACACCTACAGCCCGGCGCAGGTGGTGGTGGCGGTGAGCGTGGCGCTACTGGCGGTTTCGGATGCGCGCTACCACTGGCAGCAGCGCGGCGTGGTGCTGCGCGCGTTGGGGCTGGGATTGATCCTGCTGCTGCCGTACGCGCGCTTTTATTTCAACCATCCGGATGAAAACTACCGCCACCTGGAGATCCTGCGTTCCTACTGGTTACAGGACATCCCGGCGGTGGAAAAGCTGCGCCTGTATTTCAGCGAATACCTGAAAGGGCTGAACCCGCTGTACTGGTTTGCGCCCAACAACCAGGACCTGGCGCGTCACCTGATGAAGGGGTACGCGCACCTGTGGCAGCCTTCCCTGCCGTTTTTTATCCTCGGCCTGGGCATGGCGCTGCGGCGCATCCGCCGGCCGGAATACCGCGCGCTTTTGATCGCCCTGCTGGCGGCGCCCACGGGCGCGGCGCTGGTGGGCATTGGCATCACCCGCACGCTGTTCATGGTCATTCCGGCGGCCGTGCTGACTGCGCTGGGCCTGACGGCGGTGCTGGACCGGGCGCAGCGGCGATGGAAGGCCGGTTGGTTGCCGGCGTTGGTCTGGCTGCTGCTGGCAGCGGCCAACCTGGGCATGCTCACCGACGCGCTGCGCAACGGACCGCTGTGGTACCGCGATTACGGCCTGGAGGGTATGCAGTACGGCGCTCCTCAAATCTTCCAGCAGATTGACGAATATCTTGCCGAAAATCCGGGCACGCAACTCATGCTTTCACCTTCCTGGGCCAATGGGACTCATGTGCTGATGCAGTTCTTTAGCGCCGACCCCGCGCCTTACGAGTTGGGCAGCATCGTGGGGTACTTCAATGAACACAGGCCGCTGGACGAACAGATGGTTTTCGTCATGATCCCTGAAGAATTGGAGGACGTGCGCGCAAGCGGCAAATTCACCAATCTGCACATCGATCAGGTGCTGGATTATCCAGACGGCCGTCCGGGCTTTTACTTTGTCCGCCTGCGTTACGTCGACGAGATCGATGCAATCCTGGCGGAGGAAAAAGCCGCCCGCCAGGTATTGCAATCGAGCCTGGTGACGATCCTGGGCAGCGAGGCGCGGGTGGAGTACTCCGCGCTGGATATGGGCCGGATCGAGGATCTCTTCGACGGGGATACGGGTTCGATTACGCGCGGCATGGAGGCCAACCCGCTGCGCGTTGAAATCTACTTTGACCGGCCGAAGACAATCTCATCGCTGACGCTGCGCGTGGGCGGCGTGGCCACCCGCGTGATCGCGCGGCTGTATGATGCGGAAGGACATGACCCGCTGACCCTGGACAAAACCGTGAACGAAAATCCACTCCCGCGCGACGTGGGATTATCTCTCGACCAGCCCATGGAAGTGCTGCGCGTCGAGATCGAGGTATTAAGCGTGAACGACGGTGAGCCGGCGCACGTGCACCTGTGGGAGATCGCGTTCAAATGATGCAGTTTTTCGAGCGTTTTGGAGCCGGCGCGCTGCGTTGGCTGACGATCGGGTTCTGGGCGGCGCTGGCGCTGCTGGGCGGGTTGCGCCTCTGGCAGAGCCTGGCGTTGCGGCCCTACCTGCTGGAGGTGAACGTTCAGCCGGGGCCGCTGTATTTGACCCTCACCGGCGCGGCCCAGTTGCTGGCAGCCGGGCTGGCGCTGGCTGCTTACCTGTCGCGCTGGCGGCGGGGTGGGCAGGCAATGCGTCTGCTGGCTGCCCTGTGGGTGCTGGGCTTCTGGATCGACCGTACCTGGGTGGCCACCTCGCCCGCGGTGCGGGTGAACGATGCCTTCGTGGCGGTTTTCCTGGCCGCCTGGTTGCTCATCCTGTGGGCGGCCACCTCCCAACAAAAGTGAAAATTGCGAACGGCAGCCTTTGGGGTACAATGAATGCAGGGGAGAAAGAATAACCGGATGAATCCACGCGAGCAGGAAATCGAAGTTAAATTCTACGTGCGCGACCTGGCCAGGGTCGAGCAGACTTTACAAAATTTAAACGCACGCAGGGCGCAAAAACGTGCCCTGGAGACCAATCTGCGCTTTGACACCACCGAAAGTTCGCTGGGACGCTACCGGCACGTGCTGCGGCTGCGCCGCCCGGCGCCCGGCTATTTGCCGGAAGATCCGCAGGGTTTGCTGACCTACAAGGGGCCGACGCAATCCGGCCAGTCCATCAGCATCCGCCAGGAAATTGAAGTGGTGGTCAGCGACTTTGAAACCGCGCTGCACCTACTGGAGGCGCTGGGCTACCAGGTGGTGGTGATGTATGAAAAATGGCGCACCGTTTACCGGGTGGGCGATGTGGATGTGGACCTGGACGAAACGCCGCTGGGTAATTTTCTCGAGATCGAAGGGCCTGACACGGCCGGGATCCAGGAAGTGGCCTTGTTGCTGGGATTGGATTGGGAAGCGCGCAGCGGTGAAAGCTATATGGCGCTGTTTAATCGCGTGCGCCTGGCTCGCGGGTTGTCGGTGCAGAATTTGAGCTTCGCGGAATTCCAGGACATCCAGGTGCAGCCGCAGGAAATGGGTTTGCGTCCAGCAGACGACCGGTACGTATAAGCAGTTGAATCGCTGCCAACCGGCGGGCCAGTTTATTCCGGTTGATCGTCCAGAATTTCAAATGAATAGCTGATCTCGGCCACGCCGCGCACCGTAGCGGCCACCGAGCAATATTTCTCTTCGGAAAGCCGGATGGCCTGCTCGACCGATTGGGCGTCCAGGTTCTGGCCGCGCAAACGGTACAGCAGGTGAATTTTGCGGTACGGCCACGGGTTGTGGGTATCCTGCTCGCCGCTGACCTCGATTTCAAGACTGGTGAGCGGCATGCGCTTCTTTTGAAGAATTTCGACAACGTCCACTGCCGTGCAACCGCCCAACGCCACCAGCAGCAGTTCGGAGGGCTTCATGCCCACCCCTTCGTCGGGGGTGGAAAGCACCACCGAGTGTTGGGTCGAGTCAATGCCGACAAATTGCTTGCCGCCGATCCAGCGTACCGTTGTTGTGCCCACGAAAGGTTCTCCTGGTTTTGAAATGAATGGGTCAGGGGGCCTTGCCCAGCAGCGCCACCAGCTCGCGCGACAGTTTTTCGCGCTGCTCGCGCTGGTCGCCGGGGACGTCCTCCAGCAGGCAACTGGTCACGTACTGTTCCAAAAATGCCAGGCTGGCGCCCTGGACGGCCGAGCGGATGGCGGACAACTGCTGCAGGATTTCCTGGCAGTCGCGTTCCTCGTCGACCATGGTTTGCACGCCGCGCAACTGCCCCTCGATGCGGCGCAGCCGCCGGATGAGCCCCTGCTTGGCGTTTGGATCTTGTAGTTTCATCGCGTTGTTTCTCCAACCTGCCCACGGCAGGCGGCGATCAACCCGCTCAGGTGAAGCGCCCGCCGCCGCCGCAGGAACTCATCGAGTCGTCGCCGCCGCCTGAAAAGCCAAAGCCGGCCGAGACGCGCGAGATTTGCTTGTGCGTTTCCTCGCTGCCACACGTGGGGCAGAGCGGGGAAAGGTCGGCCTCGCTGAAACGCATCATCTTTTCAAATTCCTGACCGCAGGCCTCGCAGATATATTCGTAAATCGGCATCGTCAACCTCTATATACTATACCGGAGTATTGTATTTATAGTTTAGCCGTAATCGGTGAAACTGTCAATCATTGTAAGTACAATCAGGACGAATGCAATGGATAACGGCCACTCTGGCGGCCATCAACCCCACTT
>CALMIB010000077.1 GCA_937863945.1 uncultured Longilinea sp. | reverse complement strand
ACCCCACTTGCAGGAACTGGCTGCCGCGAAAAAGCTGACCAACCTGTTTTTCACGCCGGCGGTGACCAAAAATGATATGCCCGGGGTGCTGGCCGCCGCGGATGCCTGCATCGCCATCCTCAAACCCCTGGAGTTATACAAGACCACCTATCCGAATAAGGTATTTGATTACATGGCCGCCGGGCGGCCGGTCGTGCTGGCCGTTGACGGCGTGATCCGTGAAGTGGTGGAAGACGCGCAAGCCGGCATCGCCGTTCCACCGGGCGACTCGCTAGCCATGGCGCAGGCCATCCGCGCGCTGGCCGCTGACCGCCTGCGCTGCCTGGAGATGGGCAAGGCGGGCAGGCGTTGCGTTGAAGAGAAATTCAACCGCGCCGCCGTCGCAGAAAAACTTTTGCTCCTGCTGGAAGAAATGGAGAGGATGAATGCCTGAAAAAATTCTCGTCGTGGATGATGAAGTCACGCTGCTGGAAACCCTCTCCTATAACCTCAAGAAGCAGGGCTATGATGTGGAAATGGCCAGCGACGGCCCAACCGCACTCGAGTTGGCGCGCAGCAACCATCCAGATTTAATCGTGTTGGATATCATGCTGCCGGGCATGGACGGCTTTGAAGTCTGTCGTAAAATCCGTAAAGACATGAACACGCCGGTCTTGATGCTGACCGCCCGGGATGACGAAATTGACCGCGTCGTCGGGCTGGAGGTGGGCGCGGATGATTATCTGACCAAGCCGTTCAGCATGCGCGAATTGCTGGCGCGGGTCAAGGCTCTGCTCCGCCGGGTCCGCTTGATCCGTGAAGAGCTTGCCACCGTTGCGCCGGCGGCCGAACCCACAGCGCCGCAGCAGGTGTTGGCGTTTGGCTCGTTGATTTTAGACCTTTCACGGCATGAAATCCGCCTGGATAATCTGCCTCTGGCATTAAAACCCAAGGAATATGAACTGCTGGTCTATTTCGCGCAACACCGCGGCATCGTGCTTTCACGCGATCACATCCTGGAGAACGTCTGGGGCTGGGATTACACCGGAGACAGCCGGACCGTGGATGTGCACATTCGCTGGTTGCGCGAAAAAATAGAACTGGACCCTTCCATCCCCACGCGTTTGGTCACCGTGCGGGGCGCCGGTTACCGTTTTGAGGGTTAAACAGATGCGAAATTCTTTTGTCTGGCGAATCGCAATACCCTACCTGATCCTGGTTGTCCTGATCATGGCTGCACTGGGCTGGTTCCTGTCCAGTTTCATGGAACGCTCCTATGTCGAGCAATTAACCACCGGACAAACGGCTTCTACGCGCTTGTTTGCCAACCAGGTGGCGCCAATTCTATCCAACGGCGCGCCTTATCCTGGCCTGGCAGACTTGACAACCCAGGCGTCACTTCTTGAAGAAGCCCGCATCACAGTGATTTTACCGGACGGAACCGTGATCGCGGATTCGGAACGCGACCCTGCCGGCATGGAAAATCACGCCAACCGCCCGGAAGTCAAGGCAGCCATCTCCGGCCAGGAAAACAGCGAAGTGCGGTACAGCGACACAGTCCGATCTCGCCTGTTATATACAGCCGTGCCCATTCGGGAAAACGGAAAGATGGTCGGCGTTGCGCGCATCGCAACACCGCTCTCGAAAATCGAGGCAGCTATCGGTTCTTTCCGCACGATAATCTTTGCAACCGCCGGGCTGACAGCCCTGTTGGTGCTGCTTGTGGCCTTTGGCATCACCTACCAGACCATCCTGCCATTGCGCTCACTCACCCAGGCAGTGACGAATCTTGAATCCGGAAAATATGTTGAAACGTTGCCAGGCAAGCGGCTGGATGAAATTGGCCAATTGACCAATGCGTTTAACCGCATGGCGGGGCAAATCAGCCAACAGATTGAGGAGTTGAGCGCCGAGCGCGGAAAACTGTCGGCGGTCGTTTCCACCATCTCCGACGCGATCCTGATTGTCAACGGTGAAGGCCGCGTCGAACTGATTAACCCGGCTGCCGAAAACATCTTTAACGTTAGCGCCAGCGAATCGGTTGGCAAATCGCTGGCTGAGGTAGTGCGCAACCACATCATCGTGGATTTGTGGCAGAAAGCCCAATCCACAGGAGAACAGCAATTTACCGCCCTGGAAACGCCCACCCGGCTGGTGCTGCAGGCAATTGTTTCACCGCTGGAGGATGACGAATCCGGCAGCCGCGCGTTGCTCATTTTACAGGACTATACACGCATGCGCCGCCTGGAAACCGTTCGCCGCGATTTCGTCAGCAACGTATCGCACGAATTGCGCACACCGCTGGCCTCGCTGAAAGCCTTGACCGAAACGGTGCAGGAGACCGCGCTGGATGATCCCCCCGCAGCCAAACGCTTCCTGGCGCAAATGTCGGTGGAAATTGACAACATGACCCAGTTGGTGCAGGAATTGCTCGAACTTTCCAAGATCGAATCCGGCCGCGTGCCGCTGGAACGGGACCACGTTTCGCCAGGGGAAATGATCCGACCTGCTGTCGAGCGAATGCGCATCCAGGCTGAACGGTCAGGTCTATCCTTGACCGTGGAATGCCCGGACGACCTTCCCCCGGTCAATGTCGACCGCAGCCGAATGGAACAGGTGCTGGTCAACCTGATCCACAATGCAATCAAGTTCACGCAGCCGGGCGGATCCATCCACGTGCGTGCCTGGGTACAGGACAATGACGTGATCCTGGCGATTGC
>CALMIB010000076.1 GCA_937863945.1 uncultured Longilinea sp. | reverse complement strand
GTCAGTGAGGCAGACAACCCCATGACATCCGCATAGAAGAAAAGGGAAAGCAGGCCAATGACATTGCCGGCAATTCCCAAACCGAATTCGCCCAATGCGTACACAAAGGGGTTGATCGATTCATGGTTTTTCTGGGGTTGTGGTTGGATTATAGGTTCCATTTTTGAAAAGCCTCCCGGAAGGATGGGCACAGCCTGCCCTTCTTATGCCGAATTTCGAATGATTAACTGCGTATCCAGAATGCATTCCTTGTTGGTAAATTGGCCTGCCCGGTGATAGCCTGCGATCAGTTCGGCGGCTTTGAGGCCCAGTTCATAAGCCGGCATTCGGATGGTTGTCAGCGCCGGTGAAACCAGAGAAGCGGCGTTAAAATCGTCATAGCCAACCACGGCCACGTCCGCCGGGACGGAGCGGTTCAGGTCGCGGGCGGCCTGTAACACGCCGATGGCCAGCATATCGCTGGCGGCAAAGATTGCCTCAGGCGGATGGTCACTTTGCAAAAGCTCGTCGGCAGCCCGGTAGCCGCTTTCCAGCGACCAATCGCCTTCGACAATGTGGATTTGCTCTTGCAGCCCATTCCCGGACATGCCCAGACGATACCCTTCCAATCTTTCCAGCGCAGAAGCCCATGCCGGCGCCCCGCCCACGAAAGCAATCCGCCGGTAGCCGCGTTGGACGAGGTAATTTACCGCCTGCATTCCTCCCATCTGGCTGTTCGCCCGCACGGATGCAGCCCGATCACCGTTCACCGGGCGTTCCAGCAGCACAAAGGGCATGGGCGAGCAGACCAGTTCATCCACAAAGGTTTCGTTGATCTGCGCCGAAGCAATGATTGCGCCATTGATGCGCTGCTGTTTGTACAGGTCTAAAAGTTTCCTGGCAGGTTGGCTGGGTTGGGCTGAATATAGCAAGATGAAATAGCCTGCATCCCGGCTGCCATCAATGATTCCGCTGATTGCGTGGTCCAGGTAAGGTGCGGAGACCAGATAGCCCCGCTCGCTGGCAATGACGACCAGCGCAATGGTGGCGGCATTGTGAGTACGCAGGCTGCGGGCCGAAGCGTTGGGTTGATAGCCCA
>CALMIB010000075.1 GCA_937863945.1 uncultured Longilinea sp. | reverse complement strand
TCCACCAGGTTGATCACGCAGTTCGAGATGACCACGTCCACGCTGTTGCCGCCCACCGGCAGCGCCTCGGCCTGCCCCTGGCGAAACTCGACGTTGGCAATCCCGGCGCGCTGTGCCGCGGCGCGGGCACGTTCGAGCATGGCGGGCGTCATGTCCACGCCGATCACCCGCCCGCCGGGAGCCACCCGCCGCGCCGCCAGGAACGAGTCCAGCCCGCCGCCGCTGCCGATATCGAGCACCACCTCGCCTGGCTGCAGCGACGCAAACGCCAGCGGGTTGCCGCAGCCCAGCGCAATTTCCCTGGCTTCACGCGGCGCGCCCTCCAGGTCGGCTTCGCTGTAGGTGGGCAGAATGCTGATGTCTTCGATGTTCGACTCAACGCTGCAGCAGCTCGAATCGTTGCAGCCGCAACCGCACCCGCCGGTTGCCGCCGCCGAATAAGCCTGCTCGACCTGCTCGCGCATGGCCGCGCGGCGCATGCCAACCGCCGCGAACACGCTGATCTTTGCTTCGCGGCCTCGTTCATCCGTGACGGTTGAGTCACTCGATTCGGCGCAGCACGATTCACCCGTGCAATCGGTCAGCACGTTCACCAGCCCGGCCGCACGCAGCCAGCCGGTCACCAGGTCGCGTTCAAAACCCAGCCACACGTCGGCCATCTCGTCCTTCATCCAGGCGTGCGAGTGCGCATCCAGGTCGGTGATCACCAGCCGTCCGCCCGGTCTGAGCAGGCGCGCCATCTCGCGAATAGCCGCCAGCGGATCGGGGCAATGGTGCAGGTACATGTTGGCAAACACCGCGTCCATGCTGGAATCCGGCAGCGGCAGCGCTAACCCGTCGGTCAGGTGAAATTCCACGTTTGTGAAAGCCGCCAGGTTTTTGCGCGCCACCGCCAGCATGGCCGGCGATCCGTCCAGCACGTGCACCTTCACCACGTGCGGCGCCAGCCCGGCGCTCAAAAAGCCTGTCCCAGCGCCCACATCCGCGACCACCATCTCCGGGCGCAGGTAGGCATGCGCAATGGCCGCATCCCGCACCGCCTCGCTAAAATAGCCGCCGCGCAGGCTGTCCCATTTACCCGCCACCTGCTCAAAATACTTCGCCGAACCTGCCGTCATGCTCATTGAGCGCCTCTTTTCTTATTATCGTAGTTTTACGATGGATTAACCCAAATAAAAGATTACCCGCAGCAAGCCGGATCGCTGCCGGCCGGCGAGACGACGGACACATCGTCACAGCAGCCCGCCAGCCAGCCGCCGATGCGTTCCTTCAACCAGCGAATGCCCGCCTGGTTCAGGCAGTAGCAGGTCGCCGGGCCTTCCACTTCGCCTTCGACCAGCCCGGCCTCGCGCAGCACCTTGAGGTGCTGACTCACCGTTGACTGCGCCAGCGTGGTGAATTCGACCAGCTCGCCGGTGATGCACATTTTGCGCTCGGCCAGCACCTGCACGATGTGAAAGCGCACCGGGTTGCCCAGTGCCTTGAGCATTTGGGCCAGGCGCTGTTCATCCGCGTCCAGCGGCCGTAAAGTGGGATTTGCTTTTGCCATTTCCATGATCCTTATATCGTAATTTTACGATAAAGCGATCCTTTGTCAAGAGAAAAATTCGGGTACAATCTGGATATCCTAAAAATATGATCGGAGAGTGCCATGTTTCAAGGTTTGTTTGGAAATGCCGGCGAAGTGAATGCGCGCGAACTGCAAAAAGATCTGGAGGCCGTCCTGATTGAAGGCGAAAAGGTGGTGCAGGCGTTCCGAATTGTCCGCGATCTATTCATCTTCACCGACAGGCGGCTTGTGCTGATCGACAAACAGGGATTAACCGGCCGCAAAGCAGAATATCACTCCATCCCATACCATTCGATCACGCATTTTTCGGTCGAAACGGCCGGCACGTTTGATATGGATGCCGAGATGAAAATCTACATCTCCGGCAATCCCGTTCCGATCGAGCGCGAGTTTAAACGCGGCGCCGATATCATTGGCGTGCAAAAGACACTGGCCCAGTTTGTTTTGAGATAATGCGGTTGGAGAAAATCAGCGCACTCAAGGTATAATTCGAGCAGGAAAGGGAAGACCGGTTGCCTTCTGCGAACCAGCCGGCAAGGACGACGCCATGTTCATAAATGGTTTGGCCATCATCATCATCGCCAGCTTGCTGCTGCTGGCCGTCACGCGCCTGACCGTGGAGCGGGTTGCCCACAATCACCACGCGCAAAAGGTCAGCTTCTTCAACCGCTACCCGGTCCAGCCCGGCGACATCGTTTTCCTGGGCGATAGCATCACCGACGGCGCGCGCTGGGACGAACTTTTCCCCGGCCTGCCGGTGAAGAACCGCGGCATCAACGCCAACCTGACCACCAACGTGCTCGAACGCCTCGACAACATCGTCAACTGGCGGCCCAAAGCCATCTTTATCCTGATCGGCACCAACGACCTGCCCTGGTTTGAGCGCCGGCGCGACGAGCAAATTCTCGAAACGTACGAGGCCATCCTGCGGCGCATCAAAGATGACACGCCTGAAACCCGCGTTTTCGTCCAATCCATCCTGCCGCGCGAGAAAAGCAAAGCCGCGCGCATTCAAAAATTGAACGGCGAGTTGAGAAAGCTGGCCGTGCGCTATGGCTACGTGTATATCGACCTGTTCCCGCACTTCGCCACAGCCCAGGGCGCGCTGCGACCCGAATTGACCAACGATTCGCTGCACCTGCTTTCGGCCGGTTACGCCATCTGGGTCGAGATCCTCAAGCCTTACATTCGCGGCCTGTGATCATTTTGAATTGATTCAGCTTTGATTTTTTCCAAAAGGGCGCAACCGGGGGTTGCAGCCCTTTTTGATTCGCGCCGCGCCGGTCTGCCGCTGCCGCGATCCGGCCCGGAAGGGCAGGGCCGCCACCGCGAGTTATCGTATTTGTAAAGGCGCTTCCCGAGCGTACCCTTTACAATTGCAGGGTGTTTCTATAAGCACGGGGTCACCCGATGGGTCACATCCCAACCGCCGGTCAAAATATGCCCCGGCATACCCATCAATATGCCCTGCGACCGATGCGACCGACCTTCCTTTCCATTATCCTTAAACCATCGCATCCCGCCCAATCGGTAAATTCTAGTTTGTAACGATAGGATATGTATGCTCTCTGATAAATTAATGTACTACGCCTCCTGCCCGGTCGTGCTTTCTTATGCCGGGACCATACTGAAAACCAACGTGTGCAAGCATGCCCAGTTTCCCAGGGGAGCAAAAATCTTCGCGGCCAACCATCCCACCACCACCGATCCCTTTTTCGTGGCCGCCATGGTGCGCGAGCAATCGTTTATTCTGATCAATGACCTGCTTTTCCAGGTGCCCATCCTGGGCGAATACCTGCGCCGCTCCGGGCATATCCCGGTGAAGGTCGGCAGCGGCACGGCCGCCATCGAAGCCGCCGTGGAACGCCTGTCCGCCGGGCAAAATATCATCATCTTCCCCGAAGGCGCGCTCAGCCCCGAGGACGGCGGCTTTCACCAGGCGCGCACCGGCGTGGCCCGCCTGGCGCTGGCCAGCGGCGCGCCGGTCATCCCGGTGGGCATCCACCTGAACTGGCAAAAGATTCACACCATCCGCTCGACCGTGCGCGGCCAGGTGGAATACGGCCGTTGGTACCTGCGCGGACCGTACAACCTCACTTTTGGGCAACCGCTGAGGTTCCAGGGTGACGTGGAAGACCGGGAGCACGTGCGCCTGGCGGCCGACGCGGTGATGCACCAAATCATCGAACTGGCCCACGAGAGCAAAGAGCGCATGAACCGCGCTCCCGGCGCGCTGCCCGGTTCAATCCAGTCTGCCTGATCCAACATCGGGTGGGGCAAACCCACGTTTCCGGAAGCCAGACCCATTAAAAAAATTCCCGCCAGCTGGCGGGAATTTTTTTGTGCAATGAAATCCCTTACATCGGGATGACGTTGACGGCCTGCAGACCCTTGGGGCCCTGTTCGATCGAGAACTCGACCTGCTGACCTTCCTTCAACGTGCGGAAGCCTTCACTCTGAATCGCAGTGTGGTGGACAAACACGTCGGGGCCGTTTTCGCGGGCGAGAAAGCCGTAGCCCTTCTCGTTATTAAACCACTTCACTGTACCGATGATTCTTTCAGCCATTTCTTAAAACTCCTTGCTTTCCAAAAAAAACGATTTAGTACCGGCGGCCGCCAGGGCCGCCGCG
Organism: uncultured Longilinea sp.; assembly: GCA_937863945.1. Lineage (GTDB taxonomy): Bacteria > Chloroflexota > Anaerolineae > Anaerolineales > Anaerolineaceae > Longilinea. The sequence goes on along the minus strand of CALMIB010000075.1, from coordinate 7,339 downwards.
CCGGTCGCGATCACCACCGCCGCGGTTGCCATAGCCACCGCTGCGATTGCCATAACCGCCGCCGCCACGATTGCCAAAGCCGGACTCTTCGCGCGGGCGGGCCGGGTTGACCTTGAGCTCGCGGTTGGCCAGAGTGTAGCCGTTGAACATTTTGATGGCGTTGTCAGCCTCTTGCTGGCTGCTCATGGTGACGAAGGCAAAGCCCTTCGAGCTGCCGGTGTCGCGGTCCTTGATGAGGGCGGCATCGACCACCGTGCCAGCCTGAGCGAACAGAGCTTTGATTTCTTCTTCCGTGGTGGAGAAAGCCAGATTGCCGACGTACAGTTTTACTTCCATTGTCCCTTGTTCCTTTGAACCCTTCTGGCTTTACAGCCAGAGATAAAAAAATTACCGTCGCCCCGAACTGGGCTGACGGCAAACGCTGACCAACCTTCGTTGAACAAAAAATAGTATAGCACAAATTCGATTAGAATCATATAGGAAATTGTTTGTTTTTGGCATGCAGTTTTTATTTGGCGTATGCCGGCCTATTCCACCCCGCGGATGCGCCCGGTGGGGGCAGCCAAAATCCTATATAATACCGGCATGGAACTCATTTCTTACAACCGCACCGCCTGGGACAGGCAAGTCGAAAAGGGCATCATCTGGTCCATTCCCGTCACCAGCAGGCAGATCCAGGCTGCCCGGCAGGGGAACTGGCAGATTGTGCTCACGCCGGTCAAGCCCGTGCCGGCAACCTGGTTCCCGTCGCCGCTGGCCGGGAGCGATGTTTTATGCCTGGCCTCCGCCGGCGGGCAGCAGGGACCCATTCTGGGCGGGCAAATGACCGCCGGCCTGGCCGTGGTGGACCTGTACGAGGATATTCACCCCGAGGATCCCGTCAGCGCCTTCATGCCGCTCTTCATGGCCACCAAAGCCGCCAGGCTAGCCTGGTCAAAAAGCAATACAGTCAAAAAGGGATGAGCTCAATGACATCAATCCAGATTCTTTCCATACAGGTCGGGCGCCCGCAACGCCTGGGCAACGAAGACGCCGCGGTGGGTTTCGAACGCGCCTGGACCAGCGCCATTTTTAAAGACCCCGTCGTCGGGCCGGTCTGGGCGGGAAAAACGCAGATCAGCGGCGACGAACAGGCCGACCTGCGCGTGCACGGCGGCCCCGACAAGGCAGTCAACCTCTACCCGGTCGAGCACCTGCGAGCCTGGGCGGCCGAACTTGGGATAGATGAGATGCCGGGCGGCAGTTTCGGCGAGAACCTGACCACCGCCGGCCTGCTGGAAGCGGACGTATGCATCGGCGATATCTTCCGCGCCGGCAAAGTGCTGTTGCAGGTCAGCCAGCCGCGCGGACCGTGCTGGAAGCTGGGCCGTCGCTGGAATCGGCCCGACCTGGCCATCCGCGCCGACCAGACCGGGCGCACCGGCTGGTATTTCCGCGTGCTTGAAGAGGGCCACCTGCAGGCCGGCGACCGGTTGGAACTGGCCGAGCGCCCCAACCCCGCCTGGAGCATTCAGCATGCCTATGCCGTGCTGCGCGCTCCTGCGTTGAGCCCGCAAGAGGCCCTGGCGCTGGCCGCCCTGCCGGAACTGGCTGCCACCAGCCGCGCCGGGCTGCTGAGCGGCCTGGAAACGGGCAAACGCGGCCCGAGCCGCAGCACGCTCACCGGCGATAAAGACGCCTGAACGACCCAAATCGACTGAAAAAATCGTGACGTTTTTTCATCCGGCCGCTTGCATTCATCAGGATGTATTGCGGGCGGAAAATGATACAATCACCTCAGAACAATACTTATCATCGAATGCAATTAGAATGCAATCAGGAGACTCCTGAACATGGCGGAAACCCTCAAAATCGCAGTCCCCATGGCGGGGCTGGGCACGCGCATGCGCCCGCTCACCTGGAGCAAACCCAAACCGCTCATCGCGCTGGCCGGGCGCACCGTGCTCGACTACGTCCTCGAACAGTTTAACAGCCTGCCCGACCCCGACAACGCCGAGTACGTCTTCATCGTCGGCCCCAATCAGCTCGAACAGGTGCAGGCACACATGCGCCTGCACCACCCCGAAAAACGCGTGCACTTTGTCGTCCAGGAAAAAATGCGCGGCCAGTCCGACGCGCTCTACCTGGCGCGCGAATACCTGACCGGCCCGGTGCTGATGACCTTCTCGGACACGCTCATCGAAACCGACCTCGGCATCCTCAAGGACGTCGCCGTGGACGGCATGGCCTGGGTGCACGCAGTGCCCGATCCGCGCCGCTTTGGCGTGGCGGTGACCGACGAACACGGCATGGTGACCCGCCTGGTGGAAAAGCCCACGGACTTAGCCAACAACCAGGTGGTGGTGGGCTTTTACTACTTCCGCGAAGGCCGCGAGTTGATGAACGCCATTGAAGAGCAGATGAAACGCAACCTGACCCTCAAGAACGAGTTCTTCCTGGCCGACGCGGTCAACATCCTGTTGGAGCGCGGCCACAAGTTCCGCGTCAACCCGGTGGATGTCTGGCTGGATGCCGGCATCCCCGAGGCGCTGCTGGAAACCAACCGCTACCTGCTGGACAAAGGTCACGACAACAGCGTCGAAGCCGCGGCCGCCCACCCCGGCACGGCCATCATCCCGCCGGTGTACATTCACCCCTCGGCCAAAATCGAAGCTTCGGTGATCGGCCCGTATGTTTCGCTGGGCGAAGACTGCCGGCTGCGCCAGGTGGTGGTGCAAAACTCGATCATCGACGAAGGGGCGCAGGTTTCGCAAATGGTGCTCGACAGCTCGCTGCTGGGCCGCGACGTGCAGGTGCAGGGGCAAACCTCGCGCCTCAACCTGGGAGATTCCTCGTGGGCGATGAGCTGAAAGACCCGGTTGAATGTCATTCCGGCTACGAGTATGCCGAGCGGCCGGTAGCGCTGCACTGGCAAGGCCAGCGACTGGAAATCGAAGCCGTCGAGGCCGAATGGCGCATCCCGGGCGGGCACTGCTTTCGCGTGCGCACCGCCAATGGGCGCAAGTTTGAGCTTTTTTACGGCGAGCTGTACGACGAGTGGCGCATCAACGAGCTTTAGGGCCGGCATTATTTAAGCATAGATTGGACATTCGATCCATTTTTTGAATTCCTTCAAGGGAGGGGAAATGGCAAGTGAAATGCTGAAACAAAAATCGTATGTCTCCGACCGCGTTTCAACGCTGAAACCTTCGGGCATCCGCAAATTCTTCGATGTCGCTGCGACCATGAAAGACGTGCTCTCGCTGGGCATCGGCGAGCCGGATTTCGACACGCCCAAGCCGGTGGTCGACGCGGGCATCCGCTCGCTGGAGCGCGGCGAAACGCATTACACCTCCAACGCGGGCCTGTTCGAATTGCGCAAGGCGCTCTCCGAACACATCGAGCGCCTGTACGGCGTCAGCTATGATCCGGCCACCGAAATCATCATCACCGTCGGCGGCTCCGAAGCGCTCTACCTCTCCGCGACCGCCCTGCTCAACCCCGGCGAGGAAATGCTCATCCCCACCCCATGCTTCGTCTCCTACCAGGCCGAAGCCATCCTGGCCGGCGGCGCCGCGGTGGAAATCCCCTCCACCATGGAGAATCACTTCGACCTCGACCCGCAGGCGCTCGAAGCCGCCGTCACCCCGCGCAGCAAAGCCATCCTGCTGGGCTATCCCAACAACCCCACCGGCGCGGTGGCCACGCGGGAAAAGCTACTGGAAGTGGCGCGCATCGCCGAAGAAAACGACCTGGTGGTCATCTCGGATGAAATCTATGACCGGCTGGTTTACGGCGGCCACCAGCACGTTTGCTTCCCCAGCCTGCCGGGCACCAAAGCGCGCACACTGCTGCTGGGCGGCTTTTCCAAAGACTACGCCATGACCGGCTGGCGCATCGGCTACGCTTGCGGCCCGGCCAGCATCATCCAGGGCCTGGTGCGCATCCACCAGTACACCGTCATGTCGGCGCCTTCCACTTCACAGGCTGCCGCCATTGTGGCGCTGAAGGAGGGTGAACCCTACGTGCAGCAGATGGTAGCCGAATACGACCGCCGCCGCCGCCTGATTGTTTCCGGCTTCAATGAAATCGGCCTGCCCACCTTTGAACCCAAGGGCGCCTTCTACGCCTTTCCCAAGGTCAGCGTCACCGGGCTGGATGACGAGACCTTCGCCACCCGCCTTCTTAATGAGGAACACGTCGCCATCGTTCCGGGCAATGCCTTTGGCGCCGGCGGCGAAGGCTTCTGCCGCGCGTCCTACGCCACCTCGTATGCCAGGCTTGAAACCGCGCTGGAACGCATTCGCAAATTCGTCAACCGGCTGTAAAGCCCAACATCCCGGTTTACCTCAAGAGACGCCGCGGCGTCTCTTTTTTATTCGACCGCCTGGATTCGCGAATCATTGCCAGGCGTGCTAAAATTAATCAAACGATTGTTCTTTAGAGGTAAGGTCATGGACCGCAAGCAGAAAGAGAAACTCCGGGTTCTACTGGATGCACGCAAACGCGCCAACAAAGTGCTGGCTGACCGGAAAGCCAAACAGCAGGATCTGCTCGAACGCAGCGAGCACAGGGCTGCCAATCAGGAACTGATCCACCAGTACACGCTTGAGTTCACCGCACGCGCCGAGAGCGCCGGAATCCTGACACTGGCCCGGCAGGCCGCCGAAACGCGCGGCGGGCGCATGAGCACAAAACTGAGCTGTTACCTCGATTTTGGCTTCAACACCAGCCGCATCCACCGCACCGTGATGACTTACAAAGATTGCGTGCTGCGCGCCTCGCATTTATCGGTTTTTATCAACTGGGTGGAAAACCGCGAAAAACGCGAAGCCGAGATCCGCTTCCACCGCAACGGCGCCATCACCTTCCACCACAGCCCGCTGCCCATCTATCCCATCGTGTGGCGCAAATTCCCCGGTGTGCTGCCCAAAATGCTGGCCGGTGCGATGGCCCACCCCCACCCGCCAGACCCCGGCCGACCGAAGCGCGAATGGGCGTGATTTCGCACCCGTATGGTAGAATCAATCTATCTCCGCGGCCCTTCAGGACGAAGGGCTTCCTTATTTACGATTTACATCCATCAACGCCGCTGTCCTTGCTCATCTACCGATCAGACCACCCATGAAATACGAAACTGTCATCGGGCTGGAAGTCCACGCCGAAATGCAGACCCGCTCCAAGATGTTTTGCGGCTGTGCGGTGGTCGATTCAACCCGCGCGCTGCCCAACACGGCCGTTTGCCCGGTGTGCGCCGGCATGCCCGGCGTGCTGCCGGTGGTCAACCGCCAGGCGGTGGAATTCGCGCTGCGCGTGGCGCTGGCGCTGGAATGCGACGTGGCGCGCACCAGCCTGTTTGCACGTAAGAACTATTTTTACCCCGATCTGCCCAAAGGCTACCAAATCTCGCAGTACGAATACCCGCTGGCCGAGCGCGGCCGCCTGGTGATCGACGCCGGCGCCGGCGAGCGCCTGATCCGCGTGCGCCGCGTGCACCTGGAGGAGGATACCGGCAAGCTCACCCACGTCGAGCGGGACGGGCAGAGCTACTCGCTGATTGATCTCAACCGCAGCGGCGTGGCCTTGCTGGAAATCGTCTCCGAGCCGGATATGCGCTCGCCCGACGAAGCGCGCGCCTACGCCGAAACGCTGCGCGCCATCCTGCGCGCGCTGGGCGTCAACTCGGGTGACATGGAAAAGGGCGTCATCCGCTTTGAGGCCAACGTTTCGCTGCGCCCGGCCGGCAGCGGTGAATTGGGCACGCGCGTCGAGATCAAAAACCTGAACAGCTTCCGCGCGCTCGAGCGCTCCATCGCCTACGAAGCGCAGCGCCAGGCGGCCGTGCTGGATGCCGGCGGCCGGGTGGAACAGGAAACCCTCGGCTGGGACGAACCCGAAGGCAAAACCTTCTCCCAGCGCAGCAAGGAAGAAGCTCACGATTACCGCTACTTTCCCGAACCCGACCTGCCGCCCCTGGTGGTGGAACCCGAATGGGTGCAGCAAGTGCGCGCCGCCCTGCCCGAACTGCCGCGCGCCCGCGCGCAGCGCTTCGTGCGCGAATATGACCTGCCCGCCGGCGACGCCGCCCTGCTGGCCGCCGATAACGACCTGGCCGCCTACTTTGAGGCCGTGTTGCGCGCCGCGCCCGACGTTGCGCCGCGTGCCGCAGCCAACTGGCTGCTGGGCGAGGTGTTCGGCTGGCTGAACGCCAGTGGACAGCGCATCGACGAATTGCTGCTACCCCCCGGAGGGCTGGCCGACCTGCTGGAGCGCGTCGCCCGTGGCGAGATCAACGCCCCCACCGCCAAAGCCGTGCTGTCCGAAATGCTAACCAGCGGAAGTGGCGCTGCCGGGGTGATCGAAGCGCGCGGCCTGGCGCAGATCACCGATGGCGCGGAGATCGCCCGCCTGGTGGGCGAAGCGATCGCGGCCCACCCGGTCGAACTGGAGCGCTACCTGGCCGGCAAAGACAGCCTGGCCCAATGGTTTTTCGGCCGGGTGATGCAACTGGCCGGCAAGCGCGCCCACCCGGCCATACTGCGCGCCGAACTGGAACGCCAGTTGGCCGAAAAACGCCGCGGTTGATCCCGCGGCACAGGCACATTCCTCACCCTGCGCCCTGAAATCCATCATGCCGATCAACGATGTTCATCATCTTGACGGACTTGTGAAAAACAGTACACTTAATCAAGATATCGCTGGCGGTGAAATGCGAATGCGAGCGTATGATTTGCTTGAAGCATGAAAGCGGGCACAGAACCGAGGCGCTCGCTTTTTATTTTCACTGCAGTCCGCCACCACCTTATCGTGTACAGCCTAATCTACCTCTGATTTAATAGGAGCAGAACGATGGCAGGAACGACCAATGCGTTTGAAATGGCTCAGCGGCAGTTTGACCACGTTGCCGAGCTGCTGAAGCTCGACCCGCAGGTTCGCGAGATCCTGCGCTGGCCGCTGCGCGAATATGCCTTCCGCATCCCTGTCCGCATGGATGACGGCAGCATTCGCGTTTTCCAGGGTTTCCGCGTGCAGCACAACGACGCCCGCGGTCCCAACAAGGGCGGCATCCGCTTCCACCCGGCCGAGACCCTCGACACCGTGCGCGCCCTGGGCACCTGGATGACCTGGAAGTGTGCCGTTGTGGATATCCCGCTGGGCGGCGGCAAGGGCGGCGTGATCGTCGACCCGGCCACCCTCTCCACCGGCGAGAAGGAACGCCTGGTGCGCGGTTGGGTGCAGGTGATGTGGAAAAACATCGGCCCCCGCCAGGACGTGCCGGCTCCTGATGTTGGCACCACCCCGCAAATGATGGGCTGGATGATGGACGAATACTCCAAGCTGTCCGGCCAGTACACCCCCG
>CALMIB010000074.1 GCA_937863945.1 uncultured Longilinea sp. | reverse complement strand
CGAGGCAGAGATCCTGCAGGCAGTCAACGCGCGCAGGAACGAGGCCCGCATCTACGCTTTCGGTGTCGGCAGCAGCGTCAACCGCTACCTGCTCGACGGTCTGGCGCGGCTCGGGCGCGGCATGGTCCGCTACATCGACCCGACGGAGGACGGCAACGCGGCTGCCATCGACCTCGCCAGGAAGCTCGATGCGCCGGTGCTGACCGATATCAGCATCGACTGGGGCACGCTGAAGGTCGCCAACGTCACGCCGCGCATCGTCCCCGACCTCTTCAAAGGCGACAGTTTGCGGTTCTTGGCGCGGGCGGTGGTGCCGCCGGCGTTGCTTTCCTTCACGCCGCCGGTCAACGGGCTCTTTCCGCCGGCCGAGATTCGGTCGCAGCTCGAAAGCATGTGCCCCACCAGCAAACCCGGCGCGAAGATGAGCTTGTTGTGCCGTCCCAGGGGGTCGCAGGCCGCCGGGACCTCATCCAGCAGGATGCGCGCCACCAGCCCGCGCCCGCCCAGCCGCTGCCAGGATTCTGGAACAGGCTCCCGTTGAAGCGTCTGCGTGCGGACGTTGATTCGCCAGATTTCCATGCATTCCTCCCGGAAAATGGATCGCTGCATAAATTCTAACATGCGCGGGCGCCGCGCGGTTCGTTCCGCCCCCAGCGCCCGCGTTTTTTATTGTCGACGTCAACCCATCGCTCAGGCGCTCAACGCGCGGAGGTTTCCTTCAACGCGCTTTCGAAGATGTTCAGGCTCTCGTCGATCTGCGCCGCGGTGACAATCAGCGGCGGGATCCAGCGGATGACGTTATCCCACGGGCCGCAGGTCAGCAGCATCAGGCCGCGCGCGTGGCAGGCTTTGGCCGCGGCTTTGGCGGTCGCCTTGTCCGGCTTGCGCGCCGAGTCGCGGAACTCGGTGCCGATCATCAGCCCCAGCCCGCGCACGTCGCCGATGACGGGATACTTTTGCTGCAGCGCCTTCAACCCGGCGGTCAACTGCGCGCCGCGCGCCCGGGCGTTCTCCAGCATGTGCTCGTCGCGCATGGCGGCGATGGTCGCCACCGCGCTGGCGGCCGCCACGGCGTTGCCGCCAAACGTGCCGCCGTGCGAGCCCGGCATCCACTTCTGCATCAGCTCCAGCCGGCTGAACACGCCCGAAATCGGCAGCCCCGAGCCCAACCCCTTGGCCGCGGTCATGATGTCCGGCCGCAGGTCGAAGTGCTCCACTGCGAACCAGCGCCCGGTGCGCCCGAAACCAGATTGAATCTCATCGGCGATCAGCAAAATGCCGTGCCGGTCGCACAGCTCGCGCAGCCCGTTGACAAACGCGCGGGGCGGCGCCACGTAGCCGCCTTCGCCCAGCACCGGTTCAAACAGGATGGCGGCGGTCTCCTGCGGCGCGGTCTGCGACATCAGCAGGAACTCGAGCTCATCCAGGCACCACTGCGTGGTCTGTTCTTCGCTCCAGCCGTAGCGGTAGGCATACGGGTAGGGCGCCACGAACACGCCCGAGGGCAGCGGCTGATAACCCGCCCGGTAGATCGTTTTCGAGGTGGTCAGCGCCATCGTCGCAGACGTGCGCCCGTGGAAGCTGCCCTGGAAGACGATCACATTGGAGCGCCCGGTGGCATGCCGCGCCAGCTTGATGGCCCCTTCCACCGCCTCGGCGCCCGAGTTGCTGAAGAAGAAGCCGTCAATGCCCGGCGGCACGATCGGCAGCAGCGACCGCACCAGTTCGAGCATGGGCTGGTGCAGGATGATGTTGGCCTGCCCGTGCAGCAGCAGCCCGGCCTGCTCGCGGATGGCCGCCACCACCTTCGGGTGGCAGTGGCCGGTGTTGGTCACGCCGATGCCGCAGGTAAAGTCCAGGTAGGCGCGCCCGGCCAGGTCGTACACATACGCGCCCTCAGCCCGGCTGGCAATGATATCCGTTCCGTGCGTCCACACCGGCGATAGGTGCGCCAGTGCGTCTTCAAAATCCTTGTTTGTCAAAGCCATGATGCCTCGCTTGTGCTAATCCTTCTCCGGCTCCAACCGGTAGGGATCGACGTCGGGGATGCCTTTTTTGACGTACTTGCGGATGGGAAAGTACAACGCCGCGCCCACTGCCATCGCCACCAGTGCCAGCCAGATGGAGTTAAATCCTTCCTCGGATACCTGACTGACGATCGCCAGCGTGATGATGAAAGCCGGCGCCAGCGTCACCAGCACCAGGCCAAAGTAGCCACCCGGCACTTTGGTGCGCGGCAGGTTGGGCTTCTTGAAGCGCAGCACCCACAGCGCGATGAACTCGGCCATCAGCACCAGCATATTAAGGAAGACGTCCACCACCACCAGGAAGGCAAACGCCTGCAGCGAGAAAATCGAGAAGATCACCCCGCAGAACAGGATTGATACCCACGGCGTGCCGTACTTGGGGTGCACTTTGACCAGGAAGCGCGGCATCATGCCATCCTCCGCCATGGCGAAGGGCACGCGCGTGCCGCCCAGCCCGTTGCCGATAAACAACCCGATCATCGAGAGAATGGCCGCCAGCGAAACGGATATCCCCAGGAAGTTGGCCAGCGGACTGTTCGGGTCGCCGGTAGCTTTGGTGCCAATCGCATGCGCGATATCCGGGAACTCCCAACCCACCGAAGCCATCGGATCGACGCCCCATTCCTGCAATTGCGCCTCGGTCACGCCGTAGTCGGCAACCGCGGCGGCGATGCCCTCGCCGTCTTCGTTTTCCTCAATGCCCCAGATCAGGTAGCGCCCGCCTTCCCCCGCGCCGCCGTACAGCCCGGCCACGGTCGGGATGGAGTAAGTGGCGATGGCGGCCACCAGCACCAGCACCATCGCCAGCGGGTAGGTGCGCTTGGGCTTGACGATCTCATCGCCGGCCGCGGTGGGCAATTCCCAGCCCATAAAATTCCACATGGCGATGAACAGGCCCGTGCTGAGCGCGCCCATCAGCGTCTCGCCCTCCGGCAGGAACGGCAGGCTGACCGTCACCCCACCCTGGATCCAGTTGTAAATACCCACGATTGACATCAGGATCAGCGGGATGAGCATGACCACGCCCAACCAGTTGGCCGTCATGCCCGCCAGGCGCGCGCCGCGCACGTTCAGGTACGAGATGGCCCAGATCAGGATGAGCGCCACAATCCACGAGAGCACCCAGGCGGGCACTTCCACGCCGCCGATCACCGCGCCGGTGCGCAGCGCCGGGATGAAGAAGCCCAGGTAGTACGCGCCCAGCACCGGGTAGATCGACACATCCACCCACGAAACCACCCAGTTCATCCAGCCGGCCATGAACCCCGCAAACGGGCCGAATGCCTGCTTGACCCAGTGATAATAACCGCCTTCCACCGGCATCATCGAGGACATCTCGCGCACCATCAGCATGTTTGGGATACTGAAAAGCAGCGGGGTGAGCACGAACAGCACCAGCGTGAAGAGCGGCCCCGAATACCCCACCATGGGTTCGGCGCCAAACGAGCCGCCGCACACGGTGAAATAGATCAACCCGAAAAGCGGAAAAAGTGTAAGTTCCCGCTTGAGTTTTTTCGCTTCGGACTTGATTTCCTTGCCCCTGGCAACTTTCTCAGCCATCGATCAACCTCCGTCTGAATGGATTGCCGCGGGACGGTGGACGCCCCACGGCGGTTTTTCTGCACTCCACCGGACGTGCGGCGGCATAAACTGCGCGCCGCCGCACGGAAAACAGCCTACATTTCTTTGATCCCGTACGGGAAGCCGTAATCGGCCATGCGCTCCATGAACGGCACCGGATCGAAGGCTTCCGGGCCGTACACGCCTGCTTTTTTCCAGATGCCCTTTTCGAGCAGCTCAAAGCCGATCACCGCGTTGAAGCCGGTCTGCGCCACCACGGCCTGCACGCCGAATTTTTCCATGCATTCCTGGTTGTCGGCCACCTGGTACAGGTACACCTGGCGCGGTTTGCCATCCTTGACGCCCTTCACCCAGGTGCCGGCGCAGGTCTTGCCAAACATGCGATCGCCCAGGTGAGCCGGGTCGGGCAGGCAGGCCGCCACCACGTCGCGCGGCGCCACCTGGACGCCCTTGACGTTGATCGGTTCCTTGTTATCCAGTCCCAGCATCTTGATGGTCTTGAGCACGCCGATGAACTGGTCGCCCAGGCCGTACTTGAAGGTCACCCGTTTGGTTTTCACCCAGCGCGGCACCAGCAGCACTTCCTCATGCTCCACATTGACGCATTCCACCTTGCCGATGCCCTCGGGGAACTCAAACACTTCCGGCTCAGAGAAGGGCGCGGTGGTGTACCAGCCTTTGTCGTGTTCCCAGATCACCGGTGGATTGAGGCATTCCTCAATGGTCGTCCAGATGGAGAAGTTGGGCGCGAATTCGTAGCCGCGCACCTCCAGGTTGGCGCCGTCGCGCACACCCACTTCTTCAATTTCATCAAAGAGGTAATCCTGGGCATAGCGCGCAAACACATCCGCCATGCCGGGTTCCACCCCCAGCCCCACCAGCGCCAGCAAGCCCTTCTTTTCCCATTTTTCGGCCTGCTCGAACTGCAAATCGCCCAGTTTGAGCCCGGGCTTCCGGTAAGGGTCGGTCTCGTGCGGCTCCGAAAGCGACATGGCCATGTCCATGTAGTGGCAGCCGGTTTCGTACGCCGCGTTGAAGATCGGCATATTGAAGACCGGGTCGCAGGCGTTCATAATCAGGTTCACGCCGTGCTTGCGCGCCAGCGCCTCGATCAGATCCTGTTTGCCGGCGTCCACCCACTCCACCGGGAAGCGCGTTTTATCCTTCAGCTTGGCCTGCACTTCCTCGGCGCGCGCCGGGTTGTAATCGGCCAGGACGAGCTTTTCGCACCACGCGTGGCGCGCCGACATGACCGCGATGGCCTCACCCACACCGCCCACTCCAACCAGCAAAATCTTCATAAACTCCTCCAATCACAGAAACGGAATATTGGGTCTGCCCGGGGTTTAATCCCCGGACTTTACGGATTCCACAGGAAGAGCTGCTTCCGGCACCTCTTCACGTTCGACCTCTTCCGGGCGCAATTTGCGCAGCGCGTCCTTCAGCGGCAAAACACCCAGGCGGTTCTTAAAAGCCATCGGTTTGCCGTCCACATCCGCCAGCGGTTTTGGCGCGTCGACCTTCTGCGTCGCCAGCGAAACCACCACCACCAGGATCGCGGAAACCAGGAAGGCCGGCACCGAACCGATATAAGTCGCGTCCCAAATGGCCACCTCGGCATCCCCGGCATTGATTTCCAGCGTGGTGGGATAGAGAATTGGCAGCATGATCAACCACGAGGTCCAGCCGCCGGCAAAACCGGCCAGCGCGCCCCACTGGTTGGTCTTCTTCCAGTACATGCCAAAGGCAAATGGCGCGAACATGCCCACCAGGATGATCGTCCAGGCGAACACCGAGAGCTTGTAAATCGTTTCCGCCCACAGGCCAATCGCCAGGCTCATCAGGCCGATCACCAGCACCATGATGCGCGTCCAGCGCAGTTGCACCTGGTCGGATTGCTTGCCTTTGGTAAAATA
>CALMIB010000073.1 GCA_937863945.1 uncultured Longilinea sp. | reverse complement strand
CTGCATGTGCAGTTGGAGCGTGCAGCCAACACCGCAAAAAGGGCAGGTGGTGGAAACAACGCGGTCGTTGAGGGTCATGACTTACCTCCTGTGGCGGGCTGTTCCGCGGCAGCCTCGCGGCGCATCCGGCGGCGGCGCTCGCTGCGTGTGAGCGACATGATTTCATCCGGCGAGCGGCCCTGTTCCAGCAGCCACTGGCGTTTGGGTTTGAGCGCATTGGTGGGACAAACTGCCACGCATTGTCCGCAAAAGACGCAGGTGGTTTCGGGCAGGGGTTTTTCAAAAAACGTGCCAATTTGCGTTTCGAAGCCGCGGCCGGTAAAGTTGATGGCGTAGGTGTACTGAGCATCCTCGGCGCACACCTGCACGCAGCGCCAGCACAGCACGCACTTGGAATAATCGCGGATGTACATGGGATTATCGTCGAGCACGGGGGAAATGCGCTGCTCGGCTTCCGGAAAGCGCTCGTCCCGGGCGCCGTATTCGCGCATATAGGCCTGGATATCCGGCGCTTCGCTCAGGTCAACGGTGGTGGCCAGCATTTCGAGGATCGTCCGCCTGGCGCGTTTCACACGCTCGGTGTGCGTGCTGACCTGCATGCCTTCGCTGATTTTTGCCACACAAGAGGGCACCAGCGTGCGCGCACCTTCCACTTCCACCACGCACAGCCGGCAAAGCGCGTTGGATGTGCAATAGTCGTGGTAGCAAATAGTTGGAATCTCGATTCCGACGGAGGCGGCAGCTTTGAGGATGGTCGTGCCCGGTGCGGCCTGGACCGGGTTGCCGTCGATGGTGAGGGTGATTGAGTCGGTCATGCCAGTCCTCCTTCGGGGGTGGTTTGGCGGGCTTCAAACAATTCGGGCCAATGGCGAATGGCGCTCATCACGGCGGATGCGGCGGTCTGGCCCAGGCCGCATAGCGAGGCATCCGTCATGGTCCAACCCACATCCAGCAGGCGGTCCTTGTCGCCGGGCAGCGGGCGGTTCTCCGCGATGCGCTGAAGGATTTCGTACTGGCGCTGAGTGCCCATCTGGCAGGGGTAGCATTTCCCGCAGGATTCGTCGGCGAAAAAGTGGCCAAGCCGCAGGAGGATTTCCTGCATGTCACGGGTTTCATCGAAAACGGTAATGACGCCTGAGCCCAGCGGAAGCCCGGCGGCGCGCAAATCTTCGAAGGATAAGCGCACATCCAGGTCTTTTTCGACGGCGAAAGCGCCGGCCGCGCCGCCAAACAGCGCCGCCTGGAATTTGTGTCCCGCGCGCATGCCGCCGGCCAGGTCATCCATGAGGTGGCGGAAGGTGACGCCAAAGGGCACCTCATACAGGCCGGGCCGCATCACATCGCCGGAGAGGCAGAAGAGCTTTGGCCCTGGCGATTTTTGCGTGCCCAGGTGGCGGTAGGCGGCCGATCCGATCTTGAGAATCAGGGGGATGTTGATCAGGGTTTCGACGTTGTTGATGACGGTGGGTTTGCCAAACAGGCCGTGCGTGGTGGGGAAGGGCGGCTTGATGCGCGGGAAACCGCGTTTTCCTTCGATCGATTCAAACAATGCCGTTTCCTCGCCGCAAATATATGCACCCGCGCCGCGGCGCAATTCGATGTCAAAGTCGAAACCACTGTCCAGGATATTCCTGCCCAAAATTCCCGCCTGCCGGGCTTCAGCGATCGCTGCTTTGAGGATCAGGTATTGCAGTTGGTATTCGCCGCGGATGTACAGGTAGCCTTTGTGCGCGCCGACGGCAAACGCACAGATTATCAGCCCTTCGAGGACGCGGTGCGGGTCGTCCTCGATGACCACCCGATCCTTGAATGTGCCGGGCTCGGCTTCATCTGCGTTGCAGACGACGTATTTGACCGGTTCGCTGGATGCCGCGACTGCCTCCCATTTCGCGCCGGTCGGGAAGGCCGCGCCGCCGCGCCCCACCAGACCGGCGGCTTTCACTTCCGCAACGATGGCATCCGGTGAAAGCGCCAATGCCTTGCGCAACGAGTCGTAGCCGCCGGATTGCCGGTATCCGTCGAGGTTGGTGATCCGTCCTTTACCGCAATTAAACGTCAGCAGGTTGATATCGCCGCCGACCACCGAATAGGGGCGCTGTGCCTTGCCGGAAACCAGGTCTTCCCAGGATTGGGTATCGGCTTTTGGCACCGGCGCTCCCTGCACCAACAATGCGGGCGCGTGTTGGCATAAACCCAGGCAGGGGGCCCGTTCAACCTGAATGGTATCCTGGATCTCGCCTGGGAGGCGGTGGCGTTCGACCTGCTGCGCCATCACTTTCATCACCCCGTCCGCGCCGGCCATGCTGCAGGCGGGGTCGCCGCAGACGTGGATGATGGTTTTCGCGACCGGCTCGCGGTAGAATAAGGCATAGAAATCGATGACGCCGTACACGTCGGCCAGCGGCACGCGCAATGCCTGGCCGACCGCGGCAGCCACCGGTTCAGGGATATAACCGTATAACTCCTGCGCGGCGTGCAAAGCCGGCAGCAACGCCGTTCGACCTTGCGGGCCTAAATCGGCGAGCACAGGTTGTAGGAGTGCGAGATCAATTTCTGGCATGCCTGCTCCTTTATGGGAGAATTCGACGGGGATGGGTTGGGCTGTTGACAATCATCAGTATAATTATAAAGAATTATGATCAGCTTAGTCATTCAAGCGGGTGGTGAGTCGCGCCGGATGGGGCGCAATAAGGCCCTGGTTCCATTTCTGGGGCGGCCGTTATACCAACGCGTCCTGGAGCGGTTGGCGCCGCTGGCGGACGAGGTGCTGATCACCACCAACACCTCCGAAGGCTTTGAAACCG
>CALMIB010000072.1 GCA_937863945.1 uncultured Longilinea sp. | reverse complement strand
CGCGTTTGCACCGTCATAGTGGAAAGCAGCGTGCCCACCGCCCCGTACCCCTCCGAACCCAACAAAATCACCAGCAGCAAACCCGGTTGAAACAGGTTGATATTATAGAGGATGCTGTACACCGGCAGCACGATCACCGCCACCGAAAGCATGAAAATCCAGTTGGCCAGCGCCTTGCCAAAGTAGATGGCAGTGCGGTCCACCGGCGCCAACAGCAACCCATCCAAACAGCCGCGGTCTTTCTCCACCGCCATCGAGCGATTCAGACCCAATGTGCCGGCAAAGGTGAACGTAACCCACAAGATGCCGGCTGTGATGTTGGCGCGCCCGACCGGATCCAATTCCAGGGCAAAGTTGAAGATCAAAATCACCAGCAGGGCAAACACCAGCATGGCCGAAAGCATTTCGCGGCTGCGCCACTCAGCCGCCAGGTCTTTCCAGACCACCGCGCTCAGCGCGCGCAGGAAGGGCGTCACCTGGTTCATGCTGGCCTGCCTTCCCTGGCCGGTTGTGCGCTGTTCTCCAGCGTTTGCCGGTAGAACGCCAACAGGCCGTCCGCCGCCAGGTCGGCCCCCCGGACCGAGGCCTGAATGCGCCCGCGGGTAAGAATATCGAAGCGCGAGGCCAGATCCTGCGCGCGCGACAGGTCATGCGAGGTCATCACCACCGTGCGTCCGCGCACCGCCACCTGGCGCAGCACGTCGTCCAGCATCGCGCAGGCATCCTGGTCCAGGCCGGTGTGCGGCTCGTCCAGCAAAAGCACATCCGGGTCATGCAGAATCGCGCGGCCGATGGCCAGCCGCTGCTGCATGCCGCGTGAGAAGGTGCGCACCAGGTCGCGCCGCCGGGCGGTCAGGTCCACCAGCTCCAAGACTGCGCTGATGCGTTCATGCAACGCGGGCACCCCGTACATGCGCCCGTAGAATTGCAGGTTTTCCTCGGCGCTCAGGTCGCCGTACAGCAGCGGCAAATGCGAAACCACGCCCAGTCGCCGGCGCACGGCCGCCGATTGATGCGGCAGAAAGTAGCCGGCGATTTTTACCTCGCCCAGGGACTGCCGCGAAAGCGACGAAAGGATGCGCAGGAAGGTGGTTTTCCCCGCGCCGTTCGGGCCCAGCAGGGCGACAAATTCACCCTGCTCCACCGTGAAGTCGAGGCCGCGCAGCACGGTTTTGGGTCCAAACCGCTTCACCAGCGAGCGCACTTCAATCATTCAGAATCCTTCTTGCTTTCTTTTGCCAACACAGCTTCCAGGCGCTGTTTCAACTCGCTGCGCCGGACGAGGTAAGCCTCCTCGCCCAGTTCACCCGCGCGGCGTTGGTCATCCAGCGCGATGATCGCGTCCATCAACGCATCCGGGGTTTCTTCTTCCGTTATTTCATCCCGGGCGGCTGGTTTTCCCTTCCGGCGCACCAGCACAAACGCGGCCGCTCCGGCCACCAGCGCAAACGCACCAATGCCGATGAACAGCGTGGTGGTGGAGCCGGCGCTCACTCGCGCGCCCTGCGCGGGGCGGCCGCTGAGCGACAGCTTCAGCGGCGTGCCGGAGGAAATAGTACCGGAGGTGTACAGCCGCAGCGGAACGTCCTGCACCGTGCGCGTGCCCGCGTCGGTCAATGCATCGCTCTTCAGCCTCACGCCGTCTTGCGGCACCATCACGATGGACTCGGCCACGTCGATGGGTACCGCCAACTCCAAATCAATCTTGCGATCATAAGGCAGGTTGTAGGCAAACAGGATCTGATAGCCTTCAGCCGGCGCATAAGCCTGCGCCACGCCAAAACCATCCGAGGTCTGCACATAAATGCCGTCGCCGAGCTGGCCGTCCTGGAATTGCACATCCAGGGCGCCTTCCGGCAAGCGGAAATTCAGCAGCGCGCCGCCGGCATCTGCCGGCGCAACCACCTGCTGGGAGGGATTGCTGAAGATAAACAGTTCTACCACCTGCACGTTGGCCGGATCGGTGAAATCGAAGAACACATGCAAGCGGTCGCCGCGCAGCAGGGCGAGATCGGTGCTGACGTCAAAGACCGTGATGGGCAGCTCGGCCGCCTGCCCGGCGAGGATGTCGCTGCCGTGGAGCGGATCGGAATTGTAGTCCACTTCATTCACCGAGACGGTCACCATGAAGACGCGGTTTTCGTTGACTTCGACGTCGTTGAATTCATAGCTGCCGTCCGCCGAAATCGGCGCGGTCAACGTCGCGGCCTCCTGCATGCCGTCAAAAGCGCGCAGGTTGGCTTCCAACCCGGCGGGCAGCTCTCCGCCGGAACCATTGACGACTGTGCCTTTGATCGTAGCCGTAACTGTAACCGGCAGCCCTGTCCCGTCCGCTGTCGGCGCTGTGCCAGCTTCGGGCACGGCAGCGGTTTCAGCGGCCGATTGCGTTGTGGAAGGTTCGTCCGTCCCGGCAGGAGTCGGCTCGGGGGTGGCTGTGGCCGCCGCGCTGGCCAGCTTGCCTGGCGATGTGAAGGTCAGCGAGCGCACGTAGGCGGCCAGCGCCAGGCGCTGCTCGTCGCTGAGCGCATCCCGATAGGCCGGCATCGAACCGGCGCCGGTGGTGATCACCTGGAACAGTTCTTCTTCCGAGAGCTGCGCCAGGCGTTCCTGCACCGACCAATCCGGCACGGCCAGGTTGGCCGCCTGGGGGCCGTCACCCAGCCCCTGTTCGCCGTGGCAGCTCTGGCATTGCTGTGCGAAAACCTCCCCGGCCAAATCAAGTTGCGCCTGGGTGACGTGCAGTGAAAGCGTATAGGCGACCACATCCCAGCGCTCGCGGTCGGTGAGCGACCGGAACGGCGGCATGCTGCGTTCCATGCGCCCGTTAGTCACCAGGTCAAACCATTCTGAAGGCTTCGCGCTCAACGCGACTTCAGCCCTGCCGATCGCAGGCACTTCCACGGACAAATTGGCGGCCATTGAGCCGTTGCCCCGGCCGTCCACACCGTGGCAGGGCGCGCATTTCTCGGCGAAAATCTCCGCGCCGTTGGCAGGGTCCGGTGGAACGATGGGATACACCGTTTCGTTCACCGAAGGAGTTGGCGCCTGATAACCGGGCGGCGGGGTGATGTCTTCGGCGAGCGAACAGGCCGACAGGAAAAATAAAACCACAGCGGCGGCTGCAAGGATGGAGCGTTTCATCATACCCCCTACAGGGCGGTTCCGCACTTGGGGCAGAACCGGTCGGATTTTTGCAGCGGACGGCCGCATTTGGGACAAAAGCCTGCCGATTTTTCTTCGCGCGCACGCCGGCGCAAGGCAATCTGATCCTCAATCGCGTCCCCCGCGCCGATGTTGGCTGAAGCAACGGCCGCGCGCGTTTCAGCCCGGCGCGCCGCGACGGCAGCCTCCAGGCGGTCTTCCGCGCTCGCCTCGGCTTCGGGCGGTTCCATCTCATCCAGGTTGCGCAGCACGGCCGCACCCTGGGCCAGCAACCGGCTGCGTTGGAACGGGAAATCCTCGGCGGGAATTTTTCCCAACGCCTGGTCAAAGTCCAGCTCCTGCAGCGCATCCAGCACCTGCTCGCGTTCCGCCAGCAGCGCCGAGCGAACATGTTCACGCGCTTCAAACGCAATATTCCGGTCTGAGGCTTCATTCACTGAGGAATTCAAAAAGGGGCGCGCGATAAACAGGCCGACGGCCAGCGCAAGTGCAAGAATGAGAAATAACGAGCCAATATCCATGAATTCTCCCTGTGGACCTATCCCGATTTACTGAAGCAAGCCATCCACAACCGCCTGAATTTCTGCGAGCGAAGTAAACGGACCCTTCTTGACGTAAGCCAGTTTGCCTTCCTGATCGATGAAATAGGTCTCCGGCACGCCGGTAATGCGGAACATCTGCGAAATGCGCGTGCGCAGGTCAGGCCCGTTCGGATAGGTGATATCGAATTTCGCCAGGTAGGAGAGCGCCTCAGGTTCGGTATCGGTATAATCCACACCCAGGAAAATCACTTCACCCCCCGGTTGATAGTTGCGCCAGGCTTCCTCCAACTCAGCAGCCTCCTGCGAGCAGGGCGCGCACCAGGAAGCCCAGAAATTCAACACGACCACCTTCCCCTTGAAATCTGACAGGTGATGGGTTTGCCCGTCAAATGAAGTCATCGAAAAATCCGGCACCTGTTGGCCGATCACGATGGGTCCAGCCTGCACGCGGCGCAGCCCCACGCCGATCAGGGCCAAAAACGCGATCAGCGCGGCAAAAGCCAGCACCACCACCCAGGCCGGCAGGCTGCGCCGTTCGGCAGTTGCGGTTTTCGTTGAATGATCTACACTTTGATCCATGCTTGCATCTCCCGGCCGCGCGGGCTAGCGGCTTTTTTCCCGGCGGTTCAGTTCTTCTTCCATCCGTTTAAAATAATCATCCTGTTCAACAGGCTTCACGGTAGCCGCGTCCGCGGCAGCCGGTTTGGCCTTCAAATTGCGCACCACGCGGATGTAAACCACCACCGCGATTACGACAAAGACTCCCAGCAACACATAAAACACCCAGTTAAAGCCCTGCAACGGCGGCGCAGCCAGCACCCGGTCGCCGTATTGCTCGGCAAAATAGCTGCGGATTTGATCCTCCGACCAACCCTGCGACAATTTCAGCCGGATCAACTCGCGCCACTGAGCGCAGGCCTGTGTCGGACATACGTCGAGCGGAATATTTTCGCACACCGGGCAATACAGTTCCTTGGCCACCGCGTTGACCTGGTCGTCGCTGGGCGGTTGCGGATCCTGCGCACTGGCGCGGTTTGAGAAAATCCCCAGCAGCGACGCAGCCAGGAGGAGCGCCAGGGCAAAATATCTGAATGACTTTATGGAGAATGTGTCCAATTTGTCGCGCATCTTACTCACCAGCCTGGAAAAGAAGGTTAACCATTTCGCCTGAAAGGCTGCAGTTCCCGGCCTAACCCGCCGTTACGCGCCCGTTGGCTTTCTTCGCTGCGCGTTGAACCGCCGTTTCCGGTTCTTGATCCGGCCAGGCAGCCACCAGCATGCCCAGGATGAGCACAAAACTGCCCACCCACAGCCAGTTGATCAGCGGATTGTGGAACAATTTGAGGGTGGCCTGATTGGCGTTAAATTCCTCCCAGTCCACCAGCAACAGGTAAAGATCATCCTCCATCGTGCTGCGCACGCCCGGGATGGTCATCGACTGCTGCGCGTCGAAGTAGAAATCGCGGCGCGGGGCAAGCTGGCCCAAGTAGCGGCCGTCCTTGGAAACATCCACCACCGCGCGGGCAATATTGCGCCCGTCGGGGTTGTTCCACTCAGCCAGCGAGCGGAAGGTCACCGTGTAACCGGAAAGCGAAAGGCTTTCGCCGGTT
>CALMIB010000071.1 GCA_937863945.1 uncultured Longilinea sp. | reverse complement strand
AGCAGCAGGTGCGCAATTTCGCCCGTCGTCGGAAGGAAACCAAGCGACGCATCCTCTGCGAGCACCCTGGCTTCAATCGCCGCCCCGCGTGGATACATATCCAGTTCAGTCAGGTGCAGCTTCCCGCTGGCAGCCAGAAGTAATTGCTCGCGCACCAGGTCAACCCCCATTACCATTTCGGTCACCGGGTGCTCAACCTGAATGCGCGGATTGACCTCGATAAAATACATGGCGCCATTCTGATCCAACAGGAATTCGACGGTTCCCAGGCTGCGGTAATGTAATTGCGCTGCCAACCGGACCGCATGGGCATGAAAAGCCCTTCGAAGCGTTTCAGGCAGTCGCGGCGCGGGCGCTTCTTCAATCAGTTTTTGACGTCGCCTTTGGATGGAGCATTCCCGCTCGCCCAGGCACAGGATGCGCCCCTCGCCATCGCCGATTACCTGGACTTCGATATGTCTGGCTCCCTGCACCAGGGGCTCAAAATAAACGGCATCGTTCCCAAACGCAGCCAGCGCTTCCTTCCGGGCAGCCTCGATCATCATTTCGAGTTCCTCGGCGTCATTCGCCAGGCGAATCCCGCGCCCGCCGCCGCCCGCCACGGCTTTGATCAGCACCGGAAAGACCACCTGGCTGGAAAGCTGCGAATCGATCGGACCGTCATTCAACGGCTCATCCGGGCCTGGCAGCACGGGCAGGCCTGCTTCGCGGGCAACGCGCCGGGCTGCCAGTTTATCGCCGGTCAAGGCCACCGTTTCAGGCCGCGGGCCGATGAAAACCATGCCAGCGGCTTCAACAGCCCGGGCAAATTCCGGGTTTTCAGAGAGAAAGCCGTAGCCTGGATGCACTGCGCGCGCGCCGCTTTTCATGGCCGCGTCAATAACAGCGGAAATATTCAAATAACTGCCGGCGGAATCAGCCGGACCAATGCGGACGGCTTCATCGGCATAGCGGGCATGCAGGCTGTGCTCATCCGCATCGCTGTACACGGCCACAGACGGCATGCCCAATTCTCGGCAGGTTCGCAGGATGCGCAAGGCAATTTCACCCCGGTTGGCCACCAACACTTTGAAGCCGGAATATGGGCTCATAAGGGGATGTTTCCGTGCTTGCGCTGTGGAACAGTTTGTCGTTTGGCGGCCAGCGATTCCAGGCCGGCAATCAGGCGGGCGCGCGTTTCTTCCGGCAGGATGACATCATCCAGGTAACCGCGCGCCGCCGCAATGTAAGGGTTGGCGAACTCTTCACGGTATTGTTGGGTCTTTTCCTGGCGTGTAGTGTCCGGATCCCCAGAAGAGTCGATTTCTTTGCGGAAAACAATTTGCACGGCGCCTTCCGGTCCCATCACGGCAATTTCTGCGTTGGGCCAGGCAAAATTCAAATCGCTGCGCAGGTGCTTGGAGCTCATCACAATGTAGGCTCCGCCGTAAGCCTTGCGCAGGATCACCGCGAGTTTCGGGACGGTCGCTTCGGCATAAGCATAAATCATTTTCGCACCGTGTCGGATGATGCCGTTATGCTCCTGGTCGGTGCCGGGCAAAAAACCAGGGGTATCGATCAGGGTGATCAGCGGGATATGGAACGCATCGCAAAAACGAATAAACCGGCCGCCCTTGTCCGAGGCATTGATATCCAGCACGCCTGCCAGCACTGCCGGTTGGTTCGCGATGATACCAACGGTTTCGCCATTCAAGCGGGCAAAACCGACCACCAGGTTGCCGGCATAATCCGCCTGCACCTCAAGGAACGATTCCGCATCGAAAATCAAATCGAGCACGTCATGAATATCATAAGGCCGGTTCGGTTCCTCTGGCACAACCTGCTCCAAGCCGGTTACCAGGCGACGCGGATCATCGCTGGATCGAATGGACGGCGGCTGCTCAAGATTGTTGGATGGCAAATAAGATAACAGCCAGCGCACTTGTTGCAGCAGTGACTCCTCATCCGGCGCGGTGAAATGCGCCACGCCGCTTTTTGCATGATGCACCGCGGCGCTGCCCAATGAATCAAAATCCACGTCTTCATGCGTCACGGTGCGGACGACCTCCGGACCGGTGATGAACATGTAAGCGTTCTTTTCCGCCATAAAGACGAAATCCGTGATCCCGGGCGAATACACCGCGCCGCCGGCGCACGGCCCCAGGATGACCGATATTTGCGGGATTACCCCGCTGGCCTGCGTGTTACGGAAAAATATCTCGCCGTAGGCAGCCAGCGAATCAACGCCTTCCTGGATCCGCGCGCCGCCCGAGTCATTCAAGCCGATCAGTGGCGCGCCATTTTGAATCGCCAGATCCATGATCTTGGCAATTTTGCGGCCGTGGCTCTCGCCCAACGATCCGCCGAGAACGGTGAAATCCTGGGCATACAGGTAAACCAGCCTGCCATTAATTTTCCCCCACCCGGTGACCACTCCATCGCCCAAAGGGTGATTTTTATCCATGCCCAGCCCGACCGCGCGGTGGGTCACGAACCCATCCACCTCAGTGAAGGTATTTTCATCCAGAAGGTAGGAGATCCGTTCACGCGCGGTTTTCTTTCCGCGGGCGTGTTGCTTCTCCGTTTGCGCCTCGCCGCCGCCCTGAATCGCGGACATGCGTTTGTTTTCGAGAATTTGCTTTGAGTCCATGAGTGAATGATGCTGACGGCTCAACCCTTTCGAGCCTGGCCCTTTGCTATAATTTTTTAGGAAAGTGCGCGCCTCGCTAGCCGAATGGGACGTTCACCTTGTTGTATAACCCGCAGTTAGCCGGATGGTTACCAAATCCCACTCCACATATTCACAACTTCAGGCTTGATTCTAGAACTTTAACAAAATTGACCGCCAAAGACTATCAGCTTTTAAGAATCTGCTATCATTTCCTATCAATATGTTCAAGCCATTAAATACCGATGCCCAGCATGCCTGGATTT
>CALMIB010000070.1 GCA_937863945.1 uncultured Longilinea sp. | reverse complement strand
AGCTGTGGATTGAATTCTCGATCTTCATCTGTCATAATTGAGGCAACACAAGCCGGATCGGGTCAACCATCGCAAGAGGAAAAATGGAAGAACCACGCAGTAAATTCTTTTTTCACCCGGATGAATTCAAGGGCGGCAATGTCGATAAGCCATTTAAAGCTACGATAAATTCCAGCGAAAATATGCTGGTGGGTATCACGCGGCTGGCGCCCGGACAAAGCCAGCCGGTGCATATCCATGTCGGTGAAGACAAACTCTACATGGTACTGTCGGGAACGGGTTACTTTCAGGTTGGCAGTGAATATCATCATGCCGGGCCGGGCACTTTGGTGTGGGCGCCTGCCGCGCTGCAGCACAGCGTGATTAACAACGCCGCCGAAGAATTGGTGTTGTATTTCGTCATTTCTCCCTCACCGATCCAGCCGTAAACCCTTCACGCTCGTCAAATCCCCATATAAATTCAATTTGATGTCGGCGCATTTTGCGTGTTCCGGCGAATCGTGTTAAACTTACCGATTGCCATGAAACATTTGCTAGCGGTATTGATCCTTGCCGGCTGGTTGAGTCTCGTTCAACAAACCAACCCGACGCCGGCGCTTGATCGCCCTTTGCCCGGCGAAGCCGTCCAGGGCGTGGTTTTGATTCAAGGCTCCTGCGCAGTCGATGGTTTTGCCTCCGCGCAGCTTGAGTTCCGTTACGAAGACGGTCCGGAGGAAACCTGGTTTCTTATCCAGGATCAAATCCCGGCCATCCAGGGCGGCACCCTGGCCAGTTGGGACACGACGACCATCACTGATGGGAATTATCGCATCCGGCTGCGCGTGTTGAAACAGGACGGCAATTTCGTTGTGGTGGAGGTTGCGGGCGTGCGCGTGCGCAATTACACCGCCGTGGAGACCAACACTCCGGCGATGCTGCCCGAAACCACCCTCCAGCCCACACCCACGCCGACGGCCACACCGGTGGTCATGCGCAGCACACCCACGCCCATGCCGCCGAATTCGATAGCGGTCACGGCGTTTGAATTGCGCAGCAGCGTTCTGACCGGGTTGGGGGTCGTGGCGGCGCTGTTCCTTGTGCTTGTCATTTACCGGGCGGTCCGCCGCAGAACCCGGAGAGGTTGAAATTGGATCATCATCCCGATAACACCGCACAGAATTCGCCGGTCTTGCAGGAAGCGCCCTTTATCCTGGTGGGTTTGGGTAATCCCGGTCGTGAGTACCGCGGCAACCGGCACAATGTGGGCTTCATGACCATCGACCGCCTGAGCGAGGCCTTCGCGATCAAGATCGGTAAAGTGCAGGCCAAGGCGTTGGTCGGTTCCGGCCAGTGGGAAGGCCGCAAGATCATCCTGGTGAAACCGCAGACCTACATGAACCTCTCGGGGGATGCGATTGGCTCCCTGCTGCGTTACTACAAAGTGCCGCTGGCACATTTGTTGGTTGCGCATGACGACCTGGATTTGCCCGTGGGCGTTATCCGGCTGCGGCCAGGCGGCGGCTCGGCGGGCCAGAAGGGCGTCGCCTCAACCATTCATAAGGTCGGTACGCAAAATTTTCCCCGCCTGCGCATTGGAATTGGCCGTCCGCCCGGCCAGATGTCTGCCGCGGATTACGTGCTGCAAGATTTTTCCAAAGCCGATCAGGAAATCATCAATCCGACCATCGACCGAGCCGTCGAGGCCGTCAAGGTTTTCATCCGCGACGGCCTGGAAGCGGCGATGAATCAATTTAATGCTTCAGTCTGAAGAAAGGCTGCTGGTTTGCTGGAGTCCATTCGTACGCTACCTGCTTACCAGGCGCTCCTGAGCGACCTCAAGAGCGGCGCGGACCTGCCCGGCCTGGGATTGATGCGGGCAGCCCGTCTGCCGCTGGCCGCCAACCTTTACCAGGACCTGCGCGAACCGGTCGTTGTCATCACCGACCGCCCCCAGCACGCACTCACGCTGCTGGACGAGTTGGGCTTTTGGCTGGAGGACGCGCCGCGCCTGTATTTCTCGGAGCCGACGCCAATGTTTTACGAACAGGCCGCCTGGGGAAGCAGCACCCGGCGGGACCGCCTGCAGGCGTTGACCGCGCTGGCCGTTTACCATTTGCCGGGCGCAGCCAAACCCGACCTGCCGCCGGTCATTATCACCACCGTGCGCGCTTTGATGACGCGCACCCTGCCGCGGCGTGATTTTATCAAGGCCAGCCGGACGATCAAAGTCAACCAATCCCTGCCCCCGGACGGTCTGGCGCGTTCCTGGGTGGATATCGGCTATCAAGCCGTGGATGTCGTCCTCGAGCCAGGCGAGTTTTCCAGGCGCGGCGGTATCCTGGACATCTGGCCGCCGGCTGAACCGCTGCCGGTGCGCCTGGAATTCTTCGGGGATGAGATCGACCTGCTCCGGCGGTTCGATCCGGCCAGCCAGCGCACGGTGGCCAAACTGGATCAGGTGTTGGTGACACCCGCGCGCGAATTGCTGCCCGGCCGGGCCGAGGGCATCCTGCCGGCCGGGCAGGAAGTGGACGAGTTTTATATTCCTGTTGTCCATCCGGCGGTTTCCAGCCTGCTGGATTACCTGCCCCGTAATGCTCTGACGCTTGTGGATGACCTGGATCTGCTCCAAACTCTGGCGGTGGAGATCGAGGAACAAGCGGTGCGCATGCGCAATGAGAGCATCGCCGAAGCCACTTTGCCTGAAAATTTTCCGATCCCTTACTTGAGCTGGTCCGAATTGTTGGACAGTCTGACCGGGCATGCCTGGCTGCAATTGGGCTTCGGCGGCGATCTCGCGGATGGCGAGCTGGCGGCGTCCTTCAAGCCGGGGCCGCGCTTTGGGGGCCGGCTGCGCCCAATGGTGGATTACCTGGAAGAATTATGCCGCAAGGGGGATACGAGCTGGGTGATCTCGCGGCAGGTTTCCCGTCTGCGTGAGTTATGGGATGAACGGGAGACGGAGGTCTGCCGTGATCAGACGCCGGTATTCATTGAAGGCACGCTGAGTGAAGGCTGGTCGCTGGCGCTTCCATCGGGCAGCCGGGTGCATCTATTAACCGATGCCGAGATTTTTGGGCTGGAACGTCCGCAGCCGCGCACCCGCGCCCGCATGCAGGCAGACGCGCCGGAAAATGTGTATGCCGATCTAAAACCCGGCGATTGGG
>CALMIB010000069.1 GCA_937863945.1 uncultured Longilinea sp. | reverse complement strand
GATTGGTAATCAAACTTTCTTTATTCTGAAGAATATCGGTTTTCAGCCTAGAT
The DNA here is from genome assembly GCA_937863945.1 of uncultured Longilinea sp. GTDB lineage: Bacteria > Chloroflexota > Anaerolineae > Anaerolineales > Anaerolineaceae > Longilinea. Next base: position 5,189 of record CALMIB010000069.1, on the reverse strand, counting down.
TCTTTTTCAAGATTATTCATCTGAGCTGATAATTCAACTACCCTGGCCCGAAGTGCGCCTTCTTCCGCAACCGAAGATTCGCTAAGTGGCAACCATTGGTCAATTGTTGTAATCTGATGTTGCTCAACGACTCCCAGACCTGCCAATAAATATGAATTCTCTCGTGTTGAAAAAAGATCTGAACGGTGTACATCCAGTATGAGTTTCTTAAAATCCTCATCGATGCCATGCAAATTGGAAATGAAGGTTTCTGTCCAGTCTTTTCCAAAGTAACGGACTCCAAGAAAATGAATCCCTGCTGCTTCGAATTGCTTGGACAAATCTGAAAGGGGGTTTTCAATCCCATACTTCCAACCACCCTCATGCGTGATCTGAGTTCTCCAAATCCAATACCAAAAGCAGGCAGAATTTGGGACCAATACCATGACAAATTTTTTGCTGTAAGAAGCCATGGCTTTGAGCATGCTGACTTGCTCTTCAAAGGTGTAATGCTCCAAAACGCCAGCATTGAATACAAGATCATATTCTGGAGAGCCGTGATCGAAAGCATTTTTGTGCAAAAATGAGGCTGTCAGGTTTTCACGGTCGAAAATTTCTCTTGAATACTTTAAGGCTTCCTGGGAAAAATCCAACAGGGTGGTTTGAAATTTCTTTGTGCGGGCTAATGCAAGGCTTTGCCAACCACCTCCACTACCAACTTCAAGTGTGCGTCCACCCTGGGGAAGTAACTTGGAAATCTCCGTGACAAACTCACGGTTGAAAATCTTCATCGCATCCTCTTCTTGCGACACCTCTGAGGATGCATAGATTTCATCCCATTTTTCTCGTTCAACTTCGTGATTGGTCATATCGATCCGTATGCGTTGTTAAAGAACCTGAATGTCATGGTCAATATCCGGTAAAACAAGTGAAAATATGTGTTTTTCAGATACAACCGTAAACAATATTGCATTTTCGATAAAATCCAGGTACTGGGGTTTATTGTTTAGCCTTTTTTCAATATTGAGCACAAGGGCATAGCTTCCAGGCGCAAGAATATTCTTCGTCTCAAAGTTTAATGTGATAGTCTGACCAGCTTGCAGTCCTTGGAAATGGATATTATCTTCGAATGTTGTAAAAGTAATTATATCCAGCCCTTTTGTGTTTCGAAAGGAAAAGCCGAATCCGATAAAAGGTGATGATACATCCACAGCAGCTTTAGCCTGAATGGTGAGTTTGAGTTGTTGGCCGTACTCAAACAGGTACGAACCGGTCTGCAAACCATTATCCAATTGGAATGCCTGAATTTGAATTTCTCCGCTACCCCAACGGGTCAAATCTGGACGATTCGCCAATAATAATGATTTTTCCCCTGCATTTATTGTGGTTTTTGAATTGGAAGGAGTGTTTAGCGTTTGTTCATTTACTACGACAATTTGACTGTTTTGTTCCTCAAATAAGAACTGCAAGTATCGGGCAGTAATATCTGCTGGTGATCCGTACCCCCGGATTTTTCCTTCGTGCAACCAAAGGACGCTATCGCAAAAGCTGCGCACAGTTTGCACGTCGTGCGTGACCAGTACAATGGTGGTGCCGCGTTCGCGCATTTCACGCATGCGGTTCATGCATTTGATCACAAAGCCTGCGTCGCCCACCGCCAGTGCTTCGTCGACAATCAGGATTTCGGGTTCGATGCAGGTGGCAATCGCAAACGCCAGCCGCACGAACATGCCGGAGGAATAAATTTTCACCGGCTGGTCGATGAAGTCGCCGATCTGGGCAAAATCGATGATCGCGCTTTCCATTTTGCGCATCTCTTTTTCGGGGATGCCCAGGGTCGCGCCGTTGAGAAAGATATTTTCACGTCCGGTGAAGTCCGGGTTGAATCCCGCGCCCAGTTCGAGCAGGGCTGCAACCCGCCCGTTGACTTGATACTCGCCCTCGGTGAGCGCCAGCGTGCCGGCCAGGATCTGCAACAGGGTGCTTTTCCCGCTGCCATTGCGGCCGATGATGCCAATGGCCTGGCCTTTTTCCACACTGAAGGAGACGTCGCGCAGCGCCCAGAAGATGCGCGCGAAATTTTTGCCAAACGGTCCGAAAAGGCTCTGTTTCAGGCGGTCAACCGGACGATTGTACAGCAGGTACATTTTGCTGAGATGTTCGACTGAAATCGCGATGTCAGTCATAATACGTCTGCAAAACCTTTCTTCGTCCGATTGAACCAGAAGAACCCGGCCATGAACAGCCCCAGAGAAATCGCGCCGAGGATGGCAAACTCCCGCCAGGCGATGACCTCGCCTGTTAAAAATGCTTTCCGGTACATTTCGATGAGATAGGCCATTGGGTTGATGTCACTGATCCAGGCAATTTTTTCTGGGATGGCATCCTTGGGATAAAACAGCGGCGTCAAGAACATCATTGCCGACAAAATGAGCCCGGTGAGTTGCCTCAGATCCGGGATGTACACGCACAGGCTGGCCCAAAACCAGGCAACCCCCGTGGAGAATAGGATTTGTAGGATCATGATGACGGGAATGTAAAGCAGCGTCCAATAGAAGCCTTTGTTGACCAGGAACGCCAGGGGCAGCAGTAGGGCAAAGCCGATAGTCTGCTGGATGATGCTGGTCAGAACGGAGCTGAAAGGCAAGACCTCCAGGGGGAAGACAACCCGTTTGACCAGGTTGGAATTTCCGCGGATGATCGTCGCCGCGGTGGAGAGGCTTTCAGAAAACACGGTCCAGGGTAACAGACCGCACAACAGGAACACCGAAAAGGTGAGCGGAGAATCGCTGTTGCCGAAACGGACGCTCAGGAAAGTGGAAAAGACCAGCGTATAAATCGCCATCATTAGCAGCGGCTGGAAAATTGCCCAGAAAAATCCCATGAAAGAGCCGCGGTAGCGGGCTTTGAAATCTTTCCATGTAATTGTTCTGATTAATTCCCGCTGGCGGTAAAGGTAAGCGAGCATGCCAGGTAAATTAATAAGATCCTTTACGGAAAAAGGCAGACGTCTTTTCATCTGGAAGATAATACCTTGTGACAATGACCTTTGGGGATTATACCATAGGCAGCCGCCAACAAATCCAGCGGTGGGTTGCGCGGATTCGCCGGGTCGGGATACAATGAAACCACAGCGTTCACGCGGCTATGATTTCTACCCTCCAGGCTGTCGACAGAGGAGCGGCAGCAATGACAGCATATCCGCATGAGATATTGCGAGATGGTCTCGATATCAACACTGCCATCCCGGTTTACAATGAAGCGCGGGGCGCTTGCGGCGTTCCATCATCGGCTGACAGCCGTCTTGAACGAACTGCCGCAACTTTGAAAAGCTGATGCTATTCTCCATCAACATTAGAATCTGATCCATGAATGAGGGCATGAACTCACCGAAACCCGCATCTACACTCAAACCGCCTAAAGCGCGTATCCTCATCCTGCGCTCTAACCCGATCGCGCCTGACCCGCGGGTGGAGAAAATTGCGCGCGCCCTGAACCGCGCGGGCTACCGGGTGACCGCGTTGGGCTGGGACCGCACTGCCGCACTGCCCGTGCGTGAAACCGTCGAGGGCTTTGAAATTTGCCGCATGCCCATTCGTGCCGAGTACGGCAGCGGGCTGGTCAACCTGCCCAACCTGCTGCGCTGGCAGTGGGGCCTTTTCCGTTGGTTGGCCAAACATCGTGCCGAGTTTGACGTGATCCATGCCTGCGATTTTGACACCATCCTGCCGGCCTTGTGGTGCAAGCGCCGTTGGGGGCACGCGGTGGTGTACGATATTTTTGATTTTTATGCCGACCACCTGCGCCGTACGCCGGGATGGATCAAGGCGGGCATCCGCAAAACAGATTTATCCTGCATTCAACGGGCTGACGCGTTGATTCTGGTGGATGATGCCCGCGTGGCCCAGATTGCCGGCGCGCAACCGCGCCGCTTGAGCGTAGTGTACAACAGCCCTGAAGATATAAGTCCAGGGGGGATGGCCGCCTGGACGCCGTCGCCAGCCGGGGAATTGCGCCTGGCGTATGTGGGACTGTTGCAGGTGGAACGCGGCCTGTTTGAAATGCTAGACGTGCTTGCCCACCATCCAGCCTGGCAATACGACCTGGCCGGATTCGGCGGCGATGAAGCCCAAATCACCGCGCGGGCGGAGCTAATGCCCAATGTGCGTTTTCACGGCCGAGTAACCTATGACCGGGCGCTGGCACTCAGCCAGGGCGCGGATGTGCTCTTCGCCACCTACGATCCGGCCATTCCCAACCACCGCTATTCCAGCCCGAACAAAGTCTTTGAGGCGATGATGCTGGGCAAACCGATCATCGTCGCGCGTGATACCAACATGGACCGCATGATTGCGGCGGCCAACGCTGGTCTGCTGGTGCGGTATGGTGATGTGGACGCACTTGAGACGGCCCTGCGGAGCCTGGCTGACCGGCCAGATTTGCGCCGCGAACTGGGCGCGAATGCGCGCCGGGCCTACGAGCAAACCTATTCGTGGCAGGTGATGGAAGCCCGCCTGAAGATGCTGTATGAAGAAATCCTGGCGTCGGAAGGCGGCGCGGCATGAAGATCATTCTGGTTGCCAATACGGACTGGTACCTGTACAATTTTCGGCTCTCGCTGGCACGCTGGCTGCGCGCCGCCGGGACCGAGGTGATGCTGGTTTCGCCGGATGGGAAATTCGTCAGCGATATTCGCAAGGATGGATTTCGTTGGATTGAATGGAACGTGGGCCGCAAGACAACCGAGCCGCTGGGTGAATATGATGCTGTGCGCAGGCTGGCGGCGGTTTACCGGCGGGAAAAGCCCGACCTGGTACATCACTTCACCATCAAGCCGGTGCTGTATGGGTCGCTGGCGGCGCGTCTGGCCAACGTGCCGGCGCTGGTCAATTCGGTCACCGGGTTGGGTTATGTGTTCCTTAATCAGAGCAGGAAAGGCGCGGCGCTGCGCCAGGTTGTGCTGCCGTTTTACCGGCTGGCGTTTTCGCACCGCAACCTGGCCGTGATTTTTGAAAACCCGCACGACCAGCAGCAGTTTATCGAGATGGGTCTGATTTCGGAAGAAAAAACCAGCGTGGTCCAGGGGGTGGGGGTGGATGTGGAACGGTTTCTGCCGCAACCCGAGCCGGCAGGAACTCCGGTGGTGCTCTTCCCGGCGCGCATGCTGTTGGATAAGGGCTTGGGCACGCTGATCGAAGCGGCATCTAGGA
>CALMIB010000068.1 GCA_937863945.1 uncultured Longilinea sp. | reverse complement strand
AACAGCCGCCCCAGCAGCTCCTTGCTCACCTGCGGCCACTGCCCGGCCTGTTTGCGCGTCTCCACCACCTCATCGTGAATCTGCTGGATGACGAAATATAAAAACGTGCCCGTGCCGGTGGCCGGGTCCAGCACCTTCACCGATGAATCGGCCAGCCCCCACGGCTTGCCGAAGCGCGTTTTGAGCAGCTCGTCCACCGAGCGCACGATGAACTGCACCACCGGCTCGGGGGTGTAATACACGCCGCGGCTCTCGCGCAGCTTGGGGTCGTAGGCCGCCAGGAAGGTCTCGTAGAAGTGCACCACGGGGTCCTCGGTGCGCGTGCGCCGGCCGAAGGTCGCCAGAATGCTGCCGAAATCGGCGCGGTTGAGCAGCGAGACGATATCCTGCAAATACGGCCGGATGATCTCGATCTCGTCCAGTTCCTCGCTCACGTCCATGAACAGCTTGCGCAAAAAGCCGTTGCCGCCCAGGTACTGGTAGGCCGAGAGCAGCGAGAATTTTTCCTCCAGCGGCGTGGCCAGCTTGGCGGCGAACAGCCCGTAGGTCATGGCCTGCGCGTACAGGTCGGCGAACTCTTCCGGCTTAATGGCCGGCAGCAGCAGCTCGCGGAAGGCGCTCAGGCGCGTTTCGAAGCCCTTTTGCACGGCCGGATCGCCCGAGGTGAAGGCGGCGATGATCTGATCGCGGATGAAGTGCGTCACCCCGGCCAGCCGCCCGGCCAGGTCCTTCGGGCTGGTGACGGTGGGCGCTTCTTCGGCGTAAAAATCCTTGAAAAGCTGCTCCAGGTTGAGCGCGGCGTTTTCTTCGCGCGCCAGTTTGCCGTTTTTGCCCACCTTCGCGACGCTTACCGTGCGCTTCTTCACGCCGTTGACGTACCAGCGGAACTCGAGGTAATCGGTCAGGATCAGGTTGTTGAGCGCCTTCAGGTAGCGCTTCACCTGCTCGGACTTCTCGACCTTATCCAGGTCCGCGCCCACGTCCTTGGTCTCGACGTAGCCGAGCGGCACCTTGCCCTTCTCGACGATGAAATCCGGCGCGCCGCACTCGATGTGCTTGGGGTCGTTGGAGGCCTTCACGCCGGGGCGCACCGCTTCCATGAAATGCTCCAGCGCCGGGCGGTAGGTGTGCTCGGTGGCGTGGCCGCCTTTCAGGTCGGCGGCAATGCTGGCGAGGTAGGCATCGAAGGGTGCGGGCATGGCGTTCTCCGTGGAAGGGATGAGATGATTATAGCATTGTAGGAAAAAACGGCCCCCGCCTGCCTTTGATGAGCTGGTCTCCGACCGGCCCCGCTTTGGTTTGCTTTTGGGCCAGAGACCCTGATGTGATACGGTGCTGGATTTTTCGGATGAGATGGATATTTCCCTTCATGATCACGCCAACCGGCTGGTGGGGGTCACCCAGGGAAGCGACATCTACAGCTTCGCCTACCTGGGCAGCGGCGACCGGATCGGCCAGACAGTCAACGGTGTGACGGCGACGTATACGCTGGACCTGAACACCGGGCTGACGCAGGTGTTGTCGGATGGGATGAGCACTTACCTGTACGGGAACGGCCGAATCGCGCAGATGAACGGGGTGGATTCTGCCTATACAACTCGTGCAATACCAGGGAATGTCTAAACGAGCCACGTGAATAATCACGCGCGCGTGAATCTGATTCACGCGCGCGTGATTATTCGCGCGAAAGAGTGCTTTTACTCAATCCATATGTAATGAGTATTTTTTCCCGCGCCTCTGGATTGAATCTGAGGGTGTTTTTCGATCAGCTTACGGAGCAAGCGGTATGCTTGATCCTCATTGATCTTACAAAGACCGGCAATGTCTGATCGAGAAATCCTTCCATGTTTATGAAGATACTCCAATGCCATCTGCTCCATTTGTGGAAGATCGAAACCTCTGGCCCGAATATATTCAGTCCGCATTTTAAACCGCTGGTAGAGGGCGCTTGAGAGAATGTAAATTCGACCTCGCTTTTCGCCGCGTCCTTCAATTAAGCCACGTTCGTGCAATCGTTCCAGAACAGCCCGTGCCTGGCTTTCACCTTTCTGGATCAGATGTATCGTTCGTCCCAAATCAATCCGGCGTTCGATAAAGAGGAGATTCAATACCAACAGATCATCGAGCTGCAAGATTTTTCCTGCCTGATCTTGCTCGAATACAAAAGCTGCGAAATCCAGAGAGGCTTCTCCGCCACGCAGTACTACCCGCACGCCTTCAGGATCGCTGCGCGAATAGTCCGGCGCTGGTCGGCCATATCGCAACTGCCCCATAAAAATCTTATCTACGCCTCGCCCGGTTTGCTCTACCAGACCAATTCTTCGGAAAGCCTCCGCCAGACGCGGGTTGCGGGGTTTCGGCTCGTGGACGAGGATATTATCCGGTGTGATGCCAACAGGCAGCCCGCCAGGATTGGTGATGAGCAGGTGGTCGGGGTACCATTGAACATAGACCGCACCTAGTCGGGAATAATCCCGGTGCAGCAGCGCATTGTTGACCGCTTCGCGGAACCCAATGGCAGAGTAGTCTGGGATTGGAAGGCGGAGCATGCCCACTAACGTCTCGCGTTCCTCATTCCGTGCGGCGAAGCGATTTTCGATATCCTGAATGACCTTGAGCAGGGGGCCATCCAATAAATCATTCACTCTTACATCTCCAACCGGATCAAGTACCTGGAAATTCACCTGGTGCGTTGGAATGGTCTTGCGAAGGGCATTCGGCCTTCCCAGCAACAGTGCGCCGGCGACATTCGGCACCAATCGGTTCCCATGTGTTTCAACAAGACGTAACGCCTGGGCTAACTCTTGATCGGAAAGCTCAAGCAAAGCACGGTCACCACGTAAATTCGAAACCATCTGGCGCAGGCGTTCGAATTCCAATGGATCTAAAGCGTTGAAAGTCAAATCGTCCATTTCTTGCGCGGAGAAGACAAGCAGGCCTAAATCTGTTCGTCGCGAACGCTGATCACGTGGGTAAAAGGGCAGTGACTGTGGCTTACCATCTGGGCCAATCACTCGTTTCAAGGCAGTGCCGGCCATTGTGGCACAAGGTTCTGGGTAAGAATCTACCTGGATCGCAATCACCGGACCCGCATCCATAGAAATTACCTGTACCCGGGTATTAATGTTTGGAACGGTGTTGTTAAAGATGGCAGACTGTAATTTAATCGGATCTGTTGTCCGATCGTGTCTGGCCTGGCTTCCGGTGACTTTTCCATTATCTTCAACACCAATCAGAATCGTGCCACCAGAGGCATTGGCCATGGCAACAACTTCTTCGTAGATTTCCCGGTCTGAAATCCGCCGACGGTCTGATTTGAATTCGACCGTCAGGCTTTCGCCCTGAAAAATCATTTGCTGTAGCTGCTCATCGGAGATCATGTATACTTCCTGAAGCCAGGTGATGCAATAAGTATATAGTTTATCCTGCCGCTAGTACAGGCCGAAACCGGCATCCAGGTTTTGCTCCTACCAGCATTGTCCAGCTTAATCGCTCCACCGCACTCCCCAGCAGGTAGGGTGCGCTCGTTTTTCGAACGCACCGATTTCCAAACCATTCTATAATTTCCTAAGCTGAATTACCGCCGAAGCTACGGAGGCAACGCTTATTATTTTACGCGGGCTACCTTCCAGCCCTCTGGCAAGGGTGAAGGATTGTTCGTTCCTCCCTGTACGGCGACCATCCTGCCACCTGCGGGGTAACGGAGACGCGCTATTCTCTGACGAGGGCAGGCAGCCAAGCGCCAGCAGCTTCCTTTATGGCGGGGAGCGGTCGCAGACTCCCGTGGGGAGTGGGATTTGAAAACCGGTATTAAAGCAAAAAGCTAATAGCCAATGGCTAAAAGCTTCTTCTTATGGCGGGGAGGGTGGGATTCGAACCCACGGCTGAGTTAAACCCCAGCACTCACTTAGCAGGCGAGCCCAATCGGCCTCTCTGGCACCTCCCCAGTGTTTGACTGTTAATTGCAGCGGAGGGAGAGGGATTCGAACCCCCGGTGGCTTTCACCACACCTGTTTTCAAGACAGGCGCCATAGGCCGCTCGGCCATCCCTCCAGGCGCGGTTCTCCCAGCGCGCATCGATTTTATCATACATCCGCGGCCCTTACAAGGAAACGGAAAACCGGCCGCGCTCAGGGCTTGAGGTAAAGTACGACCGTCCCGCCGGCGGGCTCGCCGCGCAGCACCAGCTCATAATGCCCGGCGGGCAACTCCGCCCAGGCAGGGTTGGAGCGCTCTTCGTCCGCGGTGAAATCTTCGCCGTGCAGGATGGGGAACGCCATGCCGTCCGGCCCGTTCAGGGTCACGTCCAGGTAGCTGGTGCGCACGCCGGTCGCCAGCAGGTAAATGCCCAGCGGCCCGGCCTCGGCCATCTCAAACGAATAAAGGACTGTGCCATCCATGCTGGCGTTTTTCAGGTCAAATTCGGCCGCCAGTTGGTAATTGGGTGGGGCAGCCGCGGCTTGCCCGCCGGAGTTGACCAGCGCCAGCCCGCCGCCCAGCGCGGCAGCCAACAACAGCATCACTGCCAGCGTGCGGCGCGTGGCGGGGTTGTTCAGCGGCGGTTCGCCGGAACGCAGCCAGTCGCGCAGTTCGGTCAACCGGGCGCGGCCGCGCAGGATCAGCCCCACGCCGGTGGCCACCAGCATGGCAAAGCCCAGCGCCGCGGCCAGCGGCGGCAGCCCGGAATATTCGAGAAAGCTGGTCACGTCGTCGGCCGGCCGCCCGCCGCCCAGGTACACCAGCGGCAGCACCACCCACGGCAGCGTGGAACCCAGCACGCAGGCCCCGCCCACCCAGCGCAGCGCTGCCAGCAGCGGCTCGCGGCTGCGGCGGCCCAGCAGCAGAAAAACCAGGTAAACCAGCACCGGCAGTGCCCAGCCGGAGATTGAGATCAGCGCCTGCTGCGCGCGGGTAAAGTCGCCGTCCAGCACGGCGTGCGCCGACAGGTTGAAGAAGTTGACGTTGATCTGACGCACCGAGCCGCCCGCCAGCAGCCCGGCCAGGGCGTGCCCGCTTTCGTGCAGCGCGGTGTAGAGAAAGACCAGGAAGAAGGTGATCAGCAGGATCAACCCGCTGCGCTGCAGCGAGGCGGCGATGGAGGCGGTTCTTTTCACGGCGTTTTCCGGTCTTTGGATCAAGGGTGATTGCCTGGGAGGAGGGCCGGCGGCCGGTAACTTACAACCCCCTCCCTGTGAGAAAGGGGGT